>JAHWIM010000052.1 GCA_019322535.1 Candidatus Woesearchaeota archaeon | reverse complement strand
TAAATAGATTTGATTTGATTTTTCCTATAAAGGATTTGCCTGATAAAAATAAAGATGAAGAGATGGCTAAGCATATTCTTAAATTACATATAAGCCCTAAGTTTGATGAACCAGAAGTTCCTACAGAGCTTTTAAAGAAATATGTTGCTTATGCTAGACAACATATTAAGCCGGTGTTGGACGATGCTGCTGAAGAAGAGATTAGAAGATATTATGTTGAAATGAGAAATAAAGATGGTGGAGATGAGGGGGCTATTAGAAGTATTCCCATTTCTGCCAGACAATTGGAGGCATTAGTAAGGCTTGCTGAAGCATCTGCAAGAGTTAGATTAGCTACTAAAGTTACTAGGAAAGATGCTATAAATGCTATTAATTTGTTGCAGTACTGTTTAAGTCAAGTAGGTGTTGATCCTGAAACAGGCAAGATTGATATTGATAGAATTGCTACAGGAGTTACTGCTTCTCAAAGAAGTAAAATCATAATTGTTAGAGAGATTATTGATGAACTTGAGAACAAAATTGGAAAAACAATTCCAATTGACGATTTAATTAAAGAGGGCAGTGCTCAGGGTGTTGAAGAAGGGGACATTGAAGATGCCCTAGAGAAATTAAAAAGAAGCGGTGATATCTTTGAACCTAAAAGAGGATTTATACAAAAGATTTAGGGGTTTTTAGATGGCTGAGGAAAGACAAAAAAGACAGGTTGCTGTTAAAGCAAGAATAAAGGATTTGTTAGCTGGAAAATATGTTAAAGAAGAAGGCTGGATGCCTAATTACATTAAAACTAATAATGGCAAGCAGATTTCTAGAATAAATTTGATTGGTGTTGTTGTTTCAAAACAGATCGAGGATAATTATCAATCACTAGTTGTTGACGATGGAACAGGAAGGATTTCTGTAAGAACATTTGATGAAAAAGATAAATTTGACAATGTTGATATTGGTGATGTTTTATTGCTAATTGGAAGGCCAAGGGAATATGGTGGTGAAAGATATCTCTTGCTTGAGGTTTTAAGAAAAATAGAAGATAAAAAATGGATTGAAGTAAGAAAAATAGAGTTAGAAGGAGCAAAAGAAGATAATTCAAAAATTGAGGATAAAAAAGTTGAAATTGAAGAAGTTGCTGAAGAAGAGGTTGTTGATAATAAATATCAGAAAATAATTGAAAAGATAAAAGAACTTGATAAAGGAGATGGCGCTGATTTTGAGGAAGTTGTAAAAGATATTGAAGATGGAGATAAATTGATTGATAATTTATTAAAAAAAGGAGAGATTTTTGAGACTAGACCTGGTAAATTAAAAATTCTAGAATAAAAGGGGGGTAACATATACTTCTAGCAGTGCTGCTATGAGTAGGAAAGCTACAGCCAGCAAAATAAGGTCTGAGGAATCTAAAACTATTTTTTCAAATTTTTTTGTTCCAAAGTTTTCTCTAATTACTGCAACAGAGATTATGCCTCCTGCTAAACCTGCAATAAAATAGGATACAATCTCAGGGATCCCATGCAAGGCATATCTTAAAAGACCTAAAGAGATTATATGGAAATAAGAAGCCCATTTAGCTAATCCTATTTTTGTAGAAGCTGCTTCTAAATTTAATCTGATAAAATTACCGATTGCTGTTGCAATTACTGATGAATTCCAGCTTAGAATAAATATTGCTCCTGCGCCATATAAGAAGGAAAAAAGTATGCAAAAAATTAATACTTTGATGTTGTTTAGAAGGATTATTGTAAATGTTTTAAGGCCTGAGAAATCTCCTGTTACTCTTGTATTTATTGTTCTTATTGTTAGTGTTTGTGCACTGAATGTATTCTGAACAAAAGAAGCTGGAAGAATAACATACCACAATACATATGCTGCTACAAAACCACCAAAAAGAAACATCAGGAATAAAAGGGCTTTGCTGTGTTCTTTTAGCCTTGCTGTTTCTGTTTCAAGCAGCTTGTCTTTTTTTTCTTCAAAACGTATTGTATTGTAGATAAGAGGGATTGATGCCATTGCTGTTAAAAATACCATAATCAGGCTTGCATATTCTTTAAATATCCAATTACTTAGGAATAATGCAGCTGTTGCGTATAAGAAACCAATTAGCCAAAGCTCCCATGGCTTTTTTTCGGCTTTGAAAGGATTTATTAGAGATTCCAGTACCATTGGTTACCATCCTAGTGATTTTTATTTATATATTTTATGATAAACTGTGTTGTATTAGAATATAAATTTTGGGTTTTTAACAATTAACTTTATAAATCACTCTTGATTCTCATTCAAAAATGGATTACAAAAAATTATTAAAAAAAGCCAGAAAAGAGCTTCCTGAAAGTGTAAAGAAAACAGAAAGATTTGAGATACCTAAAGTTAGAGGGCATATTGAGGGAAATAAAACAATAATAAGTAATTTTCAACAGATTGCTGACACTTTAGGAAGGCCTGTTGAACATTTGTTAAAATATGTTCTAAGAGAATTGGCTACTCCTGGTGATATGAGAAAAGATGCTCTTATAATAGGAACAAAAATTAGTGCTTCAAGAGTAAATGAAAAGATCCAGCAATATGCTGAAGAGTTTGTTATTTGTTCTGAATGTAAAAGACCAGATACTAAAATGACAAAAGAAGACAAGGTTACTTTTATCAAGTGTTTGGCTTGCGGTGCAAGACACCCTGTTAAATAAAAGATTTAAATGAGAGTTAAACAACATAAAACAGCTGATGGAAGAATGATTCTAGCTGTCTGTGATTCTGAGCTTATTGGAAAGAAGTTTGTTGAAGGAGATTTGCAACTTGATTTGAGTTCTGATTTTTATAAAGGAGAAGATATGGAAGAAGAAAGAATTTTAGAGTTGTTTAAAGTTGTTCATATAGTTAATTTAGTTGGAGAAAAATGTGTTAAGTTAGGTATAAAAGCAGGAATTGTTGATGAAGACAGAGTAATTAAGATAAAAGGAATTCCTCATGCAGAAGTTGTTATTGTTAGAGACTAGTTTTGTTTAAACAAAAATTCTAAAAATTCTTTGAAGTTTTTTTCTCTGTAACCTAATGTTAAACCTTGTTCTGCTGTGCATTCTGCTAATGTTTTATCTTGTCCCTTAAGTAAGAAGATTGCATTATAGCCTCCGCCAAAAGGATGGAATGTTGGGCCTACCCAAATAGGTTCTCCTTCTTTGAATCTTTTTTGATCTGTAATGCTGCCTTTGATTGTATGTTTGTAAAGTTTTGTTTGATTGCCATCTGTATAAACTAAAACAGAAGTTATTTTTGTTGATTTGTCTTTTTTGTCTTTCATTAAATTAATTACTCCATCAAATCCGTGTTTTTTGAAAAAACTGTTAGAATTAACTCCTGGTTTGTTGTTTAGTGCTGTAATTTCTATAATGCTGTCTTCAACAAGAACTGGTTTTTTTATTTTTGAGAAGAGTTGGTTTGCTCCATTTATTGCAATTTCTTCTGGCGTATTTCCTTTTTCTTCATAATCAATGTTGAATTTTTCTTTTGCAGAAATAACTTTAATTGGAAATTTATAATAATCTGCCACATATTTTAATTGCTGAAGTTTTGCTTTGTTTGATGTTCCGAAGAGTATTTCTTTCATCTTAACCAAACCACTTTCCTAGTCCTTCTTGTTTTTCTTTATCTTTACCAAAGACTGCTTCTATTCTTCTTTGAATTAATTCAAGAGATTGTTTTAGATAAGGAGGGACATCATATTTGTTTGCTATACTCATGCTTGGTTCAAGATATTTTATTACAGAACCTTCTGATATTGTGAAGATTATTCTACCAGTGCAGCCAGGAGCAATGCATTTTCCAACTAAAGGTGGCCTTCTATATTTTGCATTACATTTTACACATCTGAATTCCTGCATTGAGAATTTTCTGAGGTTTCCTTTTATGTCTCTCAAGAAATGTCTTTCTATTACTAGTCTTGCTACGTCTGATGTATCAACTGCCCTAATTTTTTCTGCTAAATCCATCTGTCCTTTAAGTTTTTCTTCCATAGAAGGCAGTGTTTTGTATAAAGAACATCTAACTCCATTATTAAAGTTAGCAGTATCATGAGTAAAACCAAGCCCAGAATATTGTTTTTCTGTATTAACTCTTGATTGATATGTTGGTAAATCAACTTCCCATGGTTTTTTATATTCTAAACAAGCTTGATAAAATTCTAAAGGATATTTCCAAGGTGTGTCTAAATCAAAAATCATATCATCTACTTCAGAGGGTTTTACACTTGTTGTCATAACAAAAGGAGCGTCTTGTGTTGAACCCCTGTGGGCAGGAAGATATTTTTTTGAAAAATTTATTAGACCATCTAAAAGAAGGAATATGCTTGCTTCGTCTCCATCACAATCTCTTCTTGTTGCTGCGTGTATCATTGGATGTGCTAAAAATCCTTGTGTTTGAGAAAAACCAATTATTCTTGTTGTTATTGCTGCTGAAGTGTGGGGAGCTAGTGCCAGGGCAAGGTGGCCAATTAAGTCTTTTGGTGTTTTTAGATTATAAAATGGTTCAAGACCATAAAGATTAACTAAGAGGTCGTCAATAAATTGAGCAACTCTAAACATTACTTTGTCTGCTCCTTCATCAGGAGATTCAGCGCAAACAGGCAAGATAATGTCTTGTGGTTTAAGCTCAAGAACCTGATCTGGGTTTTCTAAAGATTTGTTGCGGATGTCTTTTGTATAGCCAAGTTGTTTTAGTTTTTCTATAGAGGTATCAATTTCTTTTGGTTTAAAATGAGTTAAGGGCATTTGAGTCATATCAAATCGGGTTGTGCCATCTTTATTTACATATATACTGTGCTTTGCCCTTAGAATACCTTTTATTAGATGTTCTGGAATGTGTTCTTTATTAGAAGTTCCTCTAACTCCTTTTATTAAATCTGGGTATGTTCTTGTTTTTAGTTTTTTGAGGAATTGAGAAAAATACTCTTTAATATTGATATCTTTGTTTGTGTATAAGTCAGCTTTGCCATGTTTTGGACATTCTTTCTTATCAATTAATCCACAAACACCACAGCGATATTTTCTTTTTGTTTTTTTATCACAAGCAGGGCATATGGCAAGGATTGTTTCTTTTTTGCAATGTTCGCAGTAATAAACAGCAAAATCTGCATTTATTTTTCCTACTTCTAATGCTTCTTGGAATGAACGAAGCCGTCCTCCTTCTGTTCCTACTGGAAATAGCACGTGTGGAGAGCCAGTAAGTTTTCTTTGTTTTGCTTTTTCTGGTCTTCCCATTCTTGCTCCTATAAAAATTCCTGATTTGTCTTTTAGTTTTATTGCAGAAGTTTGATTGATTATTTCAAGTGGGTTTTTATCTTTGAAAGAAGGGAGCATTGATTTAATTTTTTCTAGATTATTGTCATTGATTGAGAGATTTTCAGCTAAGATTTGGGCATCTTGTTTTTCAATTACGGCATATTCATTTGCAACAACTATGTGGGGGATGCCAATCTGTTCTAGAATTCTTTTTGATTCTTCTTCAAGAGGCATTATTATTTTTAATAACTTACTGTCTTGTCTTTTGATGTTTGCTTTATCCAAACAGCTGATTAATTTTTGAAACTGCTCATAAGAAATTGTTTTCCAGTGATAAGTATAATCTGGATGCAACGGAATTTTTAGTTTTTTTGAAAATAGAATTGCTGCTTCTGCTGTTATTTTTGACTTTAATGGGTTTTTTAACAGAGTATTTATGTCGGCTGATGGGATCTCTGTAAACTCTGAGAGTTTATCTATATCAAGATTCCCAAATAGATTTACTGTTGCTTTTTCGAATTCTTGAATCCACCATTCTTGGCAATAGCCTGGAGGAACTAATGGGTGTGCTCTGTTGAGAAAATCACCATAATTAAATAAAATATCACCAAGGAAAAGGATTTCTTGAATATTTTCTACATGTTCTTTTGCTTTTTGTATTGTGTCTATTTTTATAACTGAACCATCAATAAGTTTTATAATTGGTCCTTCAATTGAATCACAAGAAGACACTACTGTTGCTTTGCCTGGTCTTTCTACTTTTAATTGGGTTCCTATTGCTATATACTTATTTAGAATAAACATTGTTGCTGGATGAATCGCGCCTGCTGAATAACCTGAAGTTCTTGCTCTTCCATAACGCAGTCTAAAACCACCTGTTCTTAAAGGATGTGTTAAGATTGGTCTTCCTGCAACAAGATCTTTGATATAAGTATAATCTGGAGTGATTTTTGGTTTTTCTTCTTCTTTTTCCTCGCCTGCTGCTTTTTTCTTTTTTTGTATTTTTAGAAATTCTTCAAGAAAAGACCAATGTTCAAGGTTGAAATCTTTTCCCCATTTAGATAGTTGTTTCCAGAGTTTTGGAGCTTTTTGTGCAAGACACTCTCCAATAACAAGACAAGGACCATTTCTTATATAATTAGTAGGTATTCGCTTAAGGTCTTTGTATTGTGAAACTTCTATTTTTTCAGAAGGGTCTCCTGCTATTTGGACTGGAAGGTGTTTAACTAAAAATCTTATTTCTTCTTTACTTGGAAGATATTGTAAATTTGTGACTCGCTCATGATAATCATAAAGCTCAGTTGTTATTCGATTTATTTCTTCTTCTGTTGGATCATATACATCAAAACCCATTTTTCTTCTAACATAGTCTGCTATAAGAACAGAAACAGATGCTCCTGTACCTCCTGCACTTCTTATTGGGCCTGAATATTGCAGAGAAAAATAATCTTTACCATCATTTCTTTTTTCGATTTTAATCTCTGTCAGCCCTTCTAAAGGAGAAGCGACTGTTCCGAGAGTATGATAAGCAAAACCCACCCTTATCCCAATTTCAATTGCTTGTTTTTTATCTTTGAATTTACAGAATTTTTCGTTTGCAATCTCTTCTGCAATAATAAGAGAAATTCTCCAATCTAATACCCCATACTTTTTTTCTAATTCTTGGATTCTTTGAGGTATTTTTGTGTTTTTTACTTGGGGGGCAACGGCAGATATCAAACCAATAACTCTCTCTGCCATATTTCTCGCTATAGGAATCCCTGGTTCTGTTTCTGGATCATATCCTTTTTGTCTTGCTTTTTTGGCTACTTGATTCGCTTGTTCAACTTGTTTTTCTATTTTTTCAAAATATTGCTTAATTTCCAAAGGTATGTTGAGTTCTGTCATTTTTTAAAATTTGAGTATTTTTATTTGCCTTGTTTGAAGATTAACAATAGGTATTCTTGCTGGCTCTGGATTGTGACCTACTTTTTCTTGAAATGTTGTTTTAGATTGCCAGCAGCTGCCGGATATTAAGGTAATATTTTTGTAATTTGCTGCAATTGATTTATGGATATGGCCTGTAACAAAAAAATCTGGTATTTGATTAATAACCAAAGGGTCTTTTTCTGTATCTGGTATGCAGAGTGTTGATTTGTATGTTGGTGCCAGATGTCTTCTTTGTAAAAGAAAACTCATTATCAAATCTGCTCTGTCATACCCCCCTTGATTTCTTATTGAATCTACATTAGCAACATAATAATCAAAAGAATATCCATGATACACCAGAATATCAAAACCATCAAATTTTTCAGATGAATGAATATTGACCATAGCTGGGTTGCTTATCATTGTTATGTTTGGAAGTTCCCATATTGATTTTGCAAAATCTTTGTAGAGTTCTAATTGAGGTTCTGCTATTCTCATTGCGTCGTGGTTTCCTGGACAAATTATAAGTTGGATGCTGGATGGAATTTGTTTTAACAAAGAAGCACAAGCTTCATATTGTTGATAAATGTCTTCTATTTCTAATTCTGTATCTTGTTCTGGGTATATACCACAGCCATCAACTAAGTCACCTAAGATAAAGATATATTTTACTTTTGAAGCTATTTCTCTTTGTTGTGGTGTGCCTGTTCTTTGATTTATCCAATCTAAGAAACGATTAAATTCTTTTGGTAAGAATTGTTTAGAACCCACATGCAAGTCTGAAAGAAATATTGCATATGCTTCTTTTGGTGATTTTTTTAATTCTTTGATTGGAATGTCTGGCCAGATCATGTTATTTGCAAATACAATATTTTGACCATTTGCACCAACAACCCCTATTGTTTCATCTAAAACTATATCTTTTGCTGCATTGAAGAGTTCTGGTTTTGTTTTATTAACTAAGGTTTTAATACATCCTGTGGTATCTTCGAGGACAAGCATTAAGTTTCCGTTTTTAGTATAATTTTTTTCTTTGACCATCCCTATTAGAGAAATGGTTTCTCTGGTTGTTTTATTGAGAATTCTATTTATTGACATAATATTCTGGAGTTCTTGTCTATTTCTAAGCAGTTTTTCTATAGCTCTGTACCTAGCATTAAAATAAGATACAAAATCTTGGACATCTCTTTTTTTGCTTTCTTCTTTGTATGAGGAAACGACTTTAACTTGTGTGTTTTGAGAAGGGGATTGTGTTTTTGGTTCTTGTTTTTCCTCTTCTTCTGCATATTTGATAAATTTAGAGTAAATTTTTTGGTTTTTTCCTTTTTCTGAAAGTGCTTTTGATTTTTCTAGCTCTTGCCAATTAACATCTGTTTTCTTTATTTTGTTGATTTCATTATTAATAACGAGAAGATCTTCTGATGAAAGTTTTGATTGGATTTGTTGAAGAAAAGAATCAATGTCTTGGTTTTGTAATTGTTCTAGGAGTTCTGGGCTTATTAATATATTCTTTTCCAAAAGGATACTTACAATTTTCTTTTTAATTTCTTGTTCTTGCATTTTACTTAGAAGGACAAAACTTGATATAATCAAGTTAAGGTTAGTCCTTCTGATAAAGTTTGTTTTATTTGAGGTTGTGTTGTTGTTGGTATAGTAATATTTATTTCTCTTGTTCTGCCATATCTTCCTTTAGAAATGACTTTTGTGTTAATTATGCCCAACATATCAAATTCTGCAATAATATCAGATACTCTTCTTTGTGTTAATGGTCTTAAACCAATTTTTAGGCAGACATCTTTGTAAAGGAGATAAACTTCCCCTGTGAATATTTGTTTGGTGTTTTGAAGCAGAAGGATAGAATAGAGGATTGCTTGGTGTTGTTTTGGTTGTGTTTTGACTATATCAAGCACTCTATCATTATCTATTTTTTCTTCTGCTTTATCTAAGTGAGGGATTTCAACTTTTTGGGTTCCTTCTCTCTCTGCAATTTCTCCTGCAACTCTTAATAACTCAATTGCTCTTCTAGCATCGCCGTGTTCTCTTGCAGCATAAGCTGCACATTTTTCAATTAGGCCATGTATTATTGTTTCTTTTTTAAAGGCTTTTTTGGCTCTTTGTGATAAAATGTCTTTGATTTGAATGGCATTATATGGTGGAAAAATAATTTCTTCTTCTGATAATGAAGATTTAACTCTTGGATCTAAATAATCTCTAAAAAGTATATCATTTGATATGCCAATAATTTCTATTTGAGATTCTTTTAACTCAGAATTCATTCTCGTTAAATTATATAAGATTTCGTCTCCTGTTTTTTTAATTAGTTGGTCTATTTCATCTAAAACTAAAATTATTAGTTGTTTTTCTTTGTTAATTATCTCATAAAATATTTTATAAACTTCTTCAGTAGGAAGGCCTGTTGGAGGAATTGGTTTTCCAAATTCTCTGACAAGCTGGGCTATTAGCCGATATTCTGTGTTGGCTATTTTTTTTAGTTTACAATTGAGATAAATTGTTTTAATTGGAATCTTTTTTTGTTCAATTACTTTATTCATTTGATCAATTGTATATTTAATAGAAGCTGTTTTACCTGTTCCTGTTTTTCCATAAATAAATAGATTAGAGGGTTTTTCTAATTTTAAACAAGGAGCTAAAATATCTGCTATTTGTTTGATTTGTTCGTCTCTGTGGTGTATTGTGGGTGGAATAAAATTTGCTTGCAAAACCTCTTTCTTTAGAAATAGTGGTTTTTTGTTTAGATAATCTTCAAAAAAATTTGTTAATCCTCTTTGTTTCAAATTTATGCTCCCCTTCTGGTTTTCCAAGTGAAGAATGGGTATATAAATTTTGTTGTTGTTGAGTGCTACACCTTTGTTTCGTTTGGAAGCTGTTTTTTATAAAATGTTTTTGTTTTGTGTTTTGTTTTGTTTTGTGTTTTTATTATTTTAAGTATATTATTTATTATTTTCTATATTGAAAATAAATAAAATAAATAAAGAAACAAAAATAAAAAATAACATTTTCCATTAGAAAAGAAAGGGTGAGGTTACCTAAATATTTATAAAGGACTAAAATTTTGCATATGGAAATGTTATTACTTAAAAATAATAAAAAACAACAACATTTAAATACAAGCTTCGTTTTTTATACTTAAAAACCGGGGTTCTTTACTAGATAAATTGTTAAATTTTGAGGAAGACACAATGATTGTACAAAAAGAATTTTTGAACAAACTCAAAGATTTTGGTTTAAACACATATGAAAGCAAGCTGTGGACTGCTTTGTTGGCAAGAGGCGTTTCAACAGCTGGTGAGTTATCAGATATAGCAAATGTTCCTAGATCAAGAAGTTATGATGTTCTCGAAAGCCTTGAGAAAAAGGGTTTTATTGTAATGAAAATTGGCAAGCCAATAAAATATATTGCTGTTCCTCCAGCTGAAGTTCTTGAAAGAGTTAAGAAAAAAATTGAGGAAGACAGCAACAAACAAATAAAAATTATTGCTTCTTTAAGCGGAAGTAAGGTTTTAGAAGAGTTAAACGCCTTACACAGCCAGGGAGTAGAGCTTGTTGAACCTGCTGATTTAAGTGGCAGTTTAAAGGGAAGAAATAACCTATATAATCATCTAGAATCAAGGATAAAGAAAGCTGAAAAAAGTGTTGTTATAATGACAACTGCTCATGGTTTGGTAAGAAAAGCCGATAGTTTGATGGGGGCGTTTGAAAAAGCAAAAAGAAAAGGCGTAAAAATAAAGATAGCAGCTCCTTTAACAAAAGAAAACAAATCAGCAGTAAAAGGGCTTTCCAGAGTTGCAGAAGTTAAAAATACTAATGAACGAGCAAGATTTTGTATTGTTGATGGAAAAGATGTTGTTTTTATGTTATTGGATGATGATAAAGTTCATCCTACCTATGATACAGGTATATGGGTAAATACACAATTATTTGCTTTAACTCTAGAAAAATTCTTTAATTCTGCTTGGGATAATATGAAAGCAGGATTAGATATAACTAGAGCAAGTTGATTCTAATTTTTTATTTTGGTTTGGTGACAAAAAGAAACTTTTATATATTAGAATAAACTATTTTTAGAATCATAAAGAGGTGGTAAAATGGTACTAACTGTTGCTGAATTAACCCTGGCTGTAATTGTTGGAACTTTAGCAGCGATTGTATATTCTTTAAGAGTTCTTGTTTTGCTTGAGAGAAGAATAGCAAACATGGAACAGCACATAGAAAAATTAGCAGGTAGAGTTCTTAAAGAAGAACTGAAGATTGAGAAAGCGCTGCCCAAAACCAAAAGATAATTTTTTATTTCTACAATGGATTTTAATGGGATAGTAAGAGGAATAAAAGAGATTAAGATACAAGGAGCAATTAATGTTGCAAAGGCTGCTGTTAAAGGAATTGGTTTAGTTGAAAAAGAGTATAAGTCAAAAGACAGAGATGTTCTTTTAGAAATATTATACAAAGCAAAGGATGTTTTAATTAATACAAGGCCGACAGAGCCATGTATGAGGAATGCTTTGAATTATATTTTTACACATATAGGGAATGAGGAAGATATAGCTACTGCTGTGGATAAAAGAATAAAAGAAATTGATAATCACTTTAGTGATGCTTCAGAGAAAATAGCAAAATTTGGAACAAAAAAAATTGTGAATAAAAGCGTTGTTTTTACTCACTGCCATAGTAATGCAGTTATAGCAATTTTTAGAGAAGCAAAAAAACAAAGGAAAAATTTTACTGTACATAATACTGAGACAAGACCCTTATTTCAAGGCAGAATAACTGCAAAAGAGGTTGTGAGAGCAGGGATTCCTGTAAGGCATTTTATTGATTCTGCTGCGAGGATTGCTTTAAAACATGCTGATTTGATGTTGATTGGTGCAGATGCCATAACTTCTGAGGGAAAGGTGATTAATAAAATAGGCAGCGAGCTTTTTGCAGAGATTGCTGAAAAATGGGATGTTCCAGTTTATTGTTGCACTGATAGCTGGAAATTTGATCCAAAAACAGTTTTTGGTTATGAAGAAGAGATTGAGAAAAGAGGAGCAAGAGAGGTTTGGGCAGAATCACCTAAGGGCGTTATTGTAGATAATAGTATTTTTGAGAAAATAAATCCTGATTTAATTAGCGGGGTAATATCTGAGCTTGGTGTTTATAAACCAGAAATTTTTGTAGAAGAAGTTAAAAGAACATATCCTTTCTTGTTTTAGTTTATTTTTTCTTTAAATCTTTTTCTAACTCTTTAATTTCTTCTTCAATTTGTTTTATTTTTTCAGTATTATCTTCTTGATTTATTATTTCTCCACATTCAGGACATTTAAATTCAAAATTTGTTGCCTGATCAAAATCTAATCTAACACATTGATTAGGGCAAGCAAAGAAACTGCTTTGTTTTTCTCTTTCTAATCTTGATTTAAGTCTCTGCAATCTTTTTGCCTTAATTTTTTGTAAGAGGTATTTAACTTTTCTTGATTCAAAAGTCCAATAATAGATATACCATCCTTTTTTCTTGTCTTTTTTTCTTATGAAAGAAACAAGGTTGACATTATAAAGCCTATAAAGCATATTTCTTACTACATTTACTTCTTGCTTTACAGAATCTGCTAATTTGAATTCAGATACATTTTTCCTATTTTTTAGAAGTTTAACTAAGGGGAGCACATCTTCTCCTGCTGCTTCAGACACAGCTTCTTCAATTAATTTGCTTGTTAGTCTCATATTTAATACGATTGCTTTTTCTATTGAGTTTTTAACTGTATTCGCCCCCTTTTATATATTGTATATATGGTGAAGAAGTTTTAAAAACCTTTCGGTTTATTAAATTTACAAATAATCCTTTTTTTATGATTTGAAGGACAATTAATCCTTTATATTAGTTTTAAAGCCTATATAGTTTTTCTTTTTATAATTTAAATAAAATTAGTAAGTTTTATCCATAAAAAAGCATTTTAGAAAATTTTTATTATTTTCCAGTTATTAAAAGCTATTTATAAGGCTTTTAAAGGACAATCCTTTGTTTTTGGCTAATTTGGTTGAAATAACAAAATTACTACTAGTTTGTTCTAAATCAGCTAATTTTAAGAAATACCAGCTATCTCGTTTGAATTTGACAGCAATCCATGGTTCTGCTCCAAATTTTGCTGAAAATGTCTTTAATTGCTCAATTTCTTGCTTTGAAAAATATTTTTTTTGGTCTTTAGTTAATTTTGCCTCTATTGCCAGCTTTATTTTGGCATTTGAAGCAAGTATATATGCAGAAGGGTATTGTGAAGAGCCTGATCCAGCTATTCTTACAGCAGCCCACTCATTTTGCCAAAAAAGATGAATTAATTCACGTTCAGCATTGATTCCTTTTGATTTAACTGACAT
>JAHWIM010000051.1 GCA_019322535.1 Candidatus Woesearchaeota archaeon | reverse complement strand
TCAATACCTCCTTGATGGGGGTTTGAGATGACCGAAAAGTTACTCCGGGGATAACAGAGTTGTCGCGCCTGAGAGTTCGAATCGACGGCGCGGTTTGCTACATCGATGTCGGCTCATCCTATCCTGGTTGTGCAGAAGCAACCAAGGGTGGGGGTGTTCACCCATTAAAAGGGTTCGTGAGCTGGGTTCAGAACGCTGTGAGGCAGTTTGTTTGATATCTACTGGAAATGTTGGATATCTGAAGGGAAGGATCTTCTAGTACGAGAGGAACGGAGGTTCGAGGCCTCTGGTTTACCGGTTATCTGATAAGGTAGGCCGGGCAGCTACGCCTTCAGGGATAAATGCTGAAAGCATCTAAGCATGAAACCCTCCTTGAAAATAGATATCTTAGAACACGGATAGTAGATCCGTTTGATGGGAACGGTGTGTAAGCATAAAGCTTCGGCGATATGTTCAGCATGCGTTTTCCAACAGTTCGTACTTTTATACTATCTATGCACGGTTTTTTCATTTCTTTTTTTTTAACAAAACCTTATTAAAGAACTAGTGATAACTCTCTTCTATGATATGTTTAGGAATTGAAAGTACAGCACATACATTTGGTGTTGGGATTGTGGATTCAAATGGAAAGGTTTTAGCTAATGTTAAAGATAGTTATGTGACTGAAGAAGGAGGGATAGTTCCTGCAGAAGCTGCTGACCATCACGTTAGAGTTTGTGATGAAGTTATTAAGAAAGCTTTAGATAAAGCTGAGTTAAAGATTAAAGATATTGATTTGATTGCTTTTTCCCAGGCTCCTGGTTTAGGTCATACTCTAAGGATTGGAACATTTGCTGCAAGAGTTCTTTCTGCTGTTAATAAAATTCCTTTAATTGGTGTAAATCACTGTATTGCACATTTAACTATTGGAGAATTATTGACTAGAGCAAAAGATCCTGTTTTACTTTATGCTTCTGGAGCAAATACTCAAGTTATTGCTTATGAAGGTGGGAAATATAGAATTTTTGGAGAGACTCTTGATATTGGTGTTGGAAATTTTTTAGACAGTTTTGCTAGAGTTATTGGATTAGGATTTCCTGGAGGTCCAAAGATTTATGAACTTGCTTTGAAGAGCAACAAATTTATTGAACTTCCTTATTCTGTTAAAGGAATGGATGTTAGTTTTGGCGGATTACTTACTAATCTAAAACAAAAAGTTAAAAGTGGAAATTACAAAAAAGAAGATCTTTGTTATAGTGTTCAAGAAACTGTTTTTGCAATGCTGTTAGAAGTTAGTGAAAGAGCAATGGCGCACTGCGACAAGAAGGAATTGTTATTAGGCGGAGGAGTTGCTTGCAACATTAGATTGCAAGAAATGGCTAAGAAAATGTGTGAAGATAGAGGAGCAAAATGCTATATTTTAGAGAATCAATTTAATGTTGATAATGGTGCAATGATTGCTTGGCAAGGAATTCTTGAGCATAGTGCTGGCAAAAGAATGAATATTAATGAAGCTGTAATAAAGCCTTATCAAAGAACAGATGAAGTAAAGGTTAATTGGAGAAAATAGATTCACCTATAAAAATACGAGAAAAATCTTTATCTTTTCTTTTTAGTTGTTTTCTTCTTCGCTGGTTTTCTGCTGGTCGTCTTTGGTTTTGCTACTGATTTTATTCCTGCTATCTCTTCATACTTTTCTTCAAAATCAGGTGTTAGTGGTTCAAAGATTAGGCCGCATGCTCTGCAAATCACTTGCTGCTTTTTCTCATTGTGTGTTATATTGACACTTGCGCATTCTGGGCATTCTTTTACTTCTTTAATATTTTTTATTGCCATGATAGAAATTAAAAGAGATTTGTTTAAAAAGTTTTCTAAAATAAGGTATATAGATTATATTGAAAAGGTTTATTAAAAACCTATTTACCATTAGAAATTTTTTCTAGAATTGATTGTTTACCTGTCCAATCAAGTGCTACTTTAAGAACTTCAGATATTGTTTCTACTGGGATAATCCTAAGTTTCTTTAGCTTATCTTTTGGTATGACTACATCATTTAGATTTGATTTTGGAACAATTACTGTTTTGATTCCTGCTTCTATTGCTGCTTCTACTTTGCTGCTTACTCCTCCAACTGGAAGAACGTCTCCTCTAACTGATAATGAACCGGTCATTGCTATTTCTTGTTTAATTGGAATTTTTTTCAAGGCTGAGATAATTGATGTTGCAACTGCTATGCTTGCTGAGTCTCCTTCAACACCTTCATATGTCTGCAAGAACTGAACATGAATATCATATTTTTCTTTGATATCTTCTCCAAAATATTTTTTAATTATCGCAGAGACATTTTTAACAGCTTCTTTTGCAATATCTCCAAGTTTTCCTGTTGCAATAATCTCTTTTTCTTTTCCACCTGGAGTTACTTCTGACTCTATTGGAAGAATTATGCCAGAATAAACATCTTCTCCCCCCATTACTGCAAGACCATTTACTCTTCCTATTTTTTTGCCTTGTATAATTATAACTTCATACTCTTTTTTTCTTTCAATATATTTATCTGCTATTTGCTGCTCT
>JAHWIM010000050.1 GCA_019322535.1 Candidatus Woesearchaeota archaeon | reverse complement strand
GTTTAAAAATAGGACTTTTGTGCGTGTTGTTGGCGTAGGGACTCTTTTGATCGGTGGTTTCCTTGGTTATATGAGTTTTTTCGCTTAACTCTTAATTCTTAATTTTTGAGTTATGGAACTATCAATTTTTCTTGCCAAAATTATTGGCGTGGTTTATGTGGTCGCCGGCATTAGCGTGCTTTTTAATTCAAAATTTTACAAAAAGGTCATGCCTGAACTCATAAGGAATACCAGCTGGATTTTTACTATGAGCCTCATGGGCTTGGTCGTGTTTTTTATCTGGGTTCTTAAACACAACGTGTGGCAGGGCTGGCCTATTCTTATTACCCTATTTGGCTGGATCGGGCTTTTAAAAAGCCTCATCTTCCTGCTTTTTCCGGAATGGATGGAGAGAATGAGCCTCGCCTTTTTGAAATGGATTAACATAAAAGCTTGGTGGGGCGGGTTTGGCCTTTTGATCGGTCTTCTTTTTAGCTATTTTGGCTGGATAGCCTAATTTATATTTTAATCTTTAAATTATTATGACTAATTTTTTATCTTTTGCTCTAGTGGCTGGCTTGCATAAGCTTTTTGCCTTAGCTTTTTTGCTTGGCCTCATCTTTTTTGTGGTCTGGGCTTTAAGAAATCTCAAAAAAAATCAGCTTAAAAAATTAAGTATCACCTTACTTGTCATCGGGATTGTCGGTTGTTTGTTAATAACGGCTCTTGGCGGCTTTGGTCTTAAAACCAAGCGAGGCCTCGACAAGTTTCATCCTGGTATATGGAAATGTATGGAGGACGATGGATGTCGAGGGGAGATGGACAGGATGATGGAACTCAGAGGATTTAAATAATTTTTTAATTTTTAACCAAAACAAAAATGGAATTATCCATTCTTATTGCAAAAATATTTGCGGTCGCCTACTTAATGATTGGTTTGGGTATGCTTATTAATCCAAGCTACTATCAAAAAGCCATGGACGACATGCTCAAAAACAATGCCGTCCTTTATTTAGGGGGCATTATGGCAGCTGTGGCAGGCTTACTCATCGTAACTTATCATAATATATGGGAATACAGCTGGGTAGTTGTCATCACCATCTTTGGCTGGCTCGCCCTCTTAAAAGGTTTCATGCTCCTAGTATTCCCACAACACTTTGCTTTTTGGCGAGGCATGTTTAAAGAGAAAGGCTATATGCCAATTTGGGCTGTCATTGTATTAGCTCTTGGCCTATTTTTCGGTTACTTTGGGTTTTTCGCCTAAGGGCTGATTCCGAAAACCTTTCGAAAAGGTTTTCGGCCTTTCCAAACAAGTGTTTTCGCTCTACAGAAAGCTCGCTTAACTTCGTCCCAATTTGCTTTGGGGCCCTGCGGAGCATACCCAAAGCTACATCGGGACTACATGCGCTCGCTTCCTTACGAGCTCACCAATTTATTTTGAGTTTTTTGCCTAAAGTTTTATTGATAAGGTTTTAATGACCTTATCTCTGTGTTATGCTTAATTGCGAAAAAAATAAAAACCAATTTTATTTATGCAAATAAAAACTTTCACTCAAGCTTTCAGTTCCACTAAGACAAAAATCCTGCTTTTTTCTATCCTTCTCGGTATTGCAATCATTGTGCCGGCCTTTATTCATGTGCAATGGATTACCGGGCCGATGGTAAACGCTGCCTTACTCATTGCTACGGTTCTGATTGGCCCTATGGAAGCGGTTTTGCTTGGTTTGATACCCAGCACCGTTGCCTTAAGCGCCGGGTTACTCCCTTTACCCTTGGCGCCCATGGTTCCTTTCATTATGTTGGGAAACGCTATTCTGATTGCGGTTTTTCATTATCTTTACCAAAAGAATTTTTTTGCTGCCCTTGGGATCGCCGCCTTCCTTAAATTTGCCTTCCTGCACCAAACCGTTGTGTGGCTGATGAGCCGAATGCTGGATGGTAAGATTGTTGCTAAACTGGCCGTCATGATGAGCTGGCCGCAATTTTTTACAGCTTTAATTGGCGGGGTGATTGCTTACGGTCTTTTGAGGGGGGTGAAGAAGGTATAGTTTTCGTATTTGCAGGGCAAAGAGGATGGAGCCGTTTGTTTTTAGATGGGAATATTCAGTTTTTTAGCAACAATAAAAATATACTCTCCACGTAAAACCTTGAGCCGGATTAGCATCCTATCTAGTTTGGCTACTTTTTTAGCAAGGCTCATTTTCTTTGTATTGGTTTTTCGCCTAATGCGTGCAACAAATGGCCGCGCTAAACTTAAAACTTGGCTGTATTCTACAATTTCAAAAAGTTTCTTAACCTGAGATAAATATTCCTCTGGCCTGGCAACATCTTCAAATGGTGAAACCTCATGCTTTTCAGATTTTTTTGGTTTTAATCGTTGAAATGGAGTAAGTAATTTCTCAGAGAATTTTTCTCGTGTCGGCAGGGTAAGCCACGCCATATAACCAAGCCCCTTAGATAACAATCCGCGGACTCCCTGCCTTCCAATATGTTCGCAAAAAATCAGCATTCCGTCTTTTTTTAGCGCAGTGTGTATTTTTTGGATAATTTCCGGTGCAGCAGAAAAGTGATGTAGTGAATCCCAGATTACCACCCGATCAAACTGATTTGTGCCTAAGTCAGCATTATTAATATCAGCTTCTATAAACTGTAATTTCAGGTGAGGCAGTTTTGCAACTTCATTGTTAAGTTTATTGATTACATCAGAGACAATATCAAGCCCTTTAACTTCCGCACCCCGCATAGCTAACTCATAGGCAAGCCATCCGCTTCCAGAACCCAGCTCAAGCACTTTTAAACCCGGTTGCCCGGCAAGTTCAAAAATGCGTTTTTTTAAATCACCGAAAAAAAGATTCTGGACAGGCATATCCTCCCAGATTTGGACAGGATCATCTGCGCAAAAGGTTTCCTTTTCGCGAAAGTCAAAACCAGACTCCATGATTGACTTAGAATGCTGTTCCCAATACTTCTGCTCCTTTCTAAGTTTTTCCGCATATTCCTCATCTGTTTTGCAAATTTTCATAAATCTGGAAGTTATAACTAGAACTGTACTGAATTAGGTATGGGAAATTATCGCTGATTCACTTTATTTGCTTTTTTTAAATTTTAGATAAATGTGTAAGACTAATAAAACAATAAAAGGGATTATTAGATTATTATGAATTTCGAAAGACAATGGCTTGCTCAGCAAACCGAATGTCAAAGCTTCAACAATTCTATATTGTGTTATACCAAAGCCAGTAATTATGTACATTACTATGGCAACTAATAGTAACCAATGAACTACAGCTTGGATTTTTTTAATGTTTCTCATTTTTCAAAGAAGTTATCATCTAAATTGCCTGTGTTTGAGTAGCCTCTTTTCTCCCAAAATCCCCTATAATCAGGATCGTCTGATAACTCAATCTCCGTTATCCATTTTATCCACTTATAACCCCATTTACTCTGGGCAACAAGCTGGAAAGGAAAACCCCTCTCGGGCGGAAGTGTTACACCATTCATTTTATGAGCCATAATTATATCATTGTCCATGATATATTCCAGAGGGAAACTCGTGGTATATCCATCATACGCATGGAATATAACCGTGTTCGCAGTTGGCTGAGGTTTTGCTGATCTAATTAATTCTTTAACAAGTATACCTTCCCAAAGAATTGTCACACTCCATCCCTCAACACAGTTTAAAGTTACAACTTGTTGATAGTGCTTATGATTATTAACAACATCATCATAAGTATAGGTGATAGGGTTTTCAGCAAGACCCGAAATCTTAAGCTTATAATCTTCTTTGTTGATGTGTTGAGGACCTTTTATTGAATTTTCTCTAAAATCGTTCACAGATGAAAGATTTTTACCCTCATAGTTTCTGATTTCTACACCATCCAAAGATATTGGCTGTTTAGCGCAACCGACTAGAAGCACCAATGAGATGGCAAATAATATTTTTTTCATAATCTCAATATAAATTTTGTTTTATTTTACCATATATCAAAAAATGGCTCCCCAGAGTGGACGAAGTTAGAACTTATTTTGGTTGGATTATGGTTTTAAGATGAATATTCACGAAGAAGGGACTTGCAGTAAAGTTAGAAAAAGTGTATAATAATATTATAAATAATTCTAAAGCAAAGAAATGACCATTGATAAAACTGATGTCTCAATATTGGAGCAGATTGAAAAGCTCCCCCTAGGTGAGGATATTGAACAAATTAGAGATTCTGTGGAATTAAGTCTGAATGCTGGAAATTTGGCTAGGCAGAAAGCCGAAATTGAAAAAGTTTCTGCAACTTCAGAAATTAAAGAAAAGCGAATATTTTCCAAAGAGGATGTTTCAAAGCTTATTGTGTTCTTTGCCATGGCTAATAAATTGGAACCGAAAAATTTAGAAGTTATTAGAATCATCAATAATAAACAGGGGGAGCTACTTGTATTTGAAGTTAAATATCCCAATCCTGATGGTGGGTATCAGTTTATTAACTATATAATTAAAGGTAGACATGGAGGTACTAATCAAAGTGGAACAACCAGGCTAGATCGAGATTTTTGCGATAAAGATGGTATGCCAGAAGGTGGGGATACTATTGCAGAGTATCTAGAAGGAAAGTGGCGTTTTGATTCTTAAATAAGCCAAAAAACCGATAATTCCCCGACTGGAAGAAGTTAGAACCTGTCTAGTTTAAGCCACAAAACCGAAGTAGCCAAATATAAGACCAAATATTAGGGTAAATATACCCCAGCCGATCTGGCTTTGAGGCAACCTTTTAAACAGGGCAAGTAGCTGTTTTGGGAATACAATATAAAATACCCCCTCTATTAGTAGCAGCCATCCAATAATGGTCACCAGTACCGACCAGTCTTTTACCCAGATATTGTGGTACTGCACAATAAGCATCCCAAGAACTAAGACAAAAACCCCCATCAACGTCATAAACATTGGAGATTTTTCCATCTCTTGATAGACCTTTTTTAAATTAAAGTTACCGTTTAGCATGGCGATGCCAGTTGCCAGGTAAGTAACTGCAGCAATTTTTGCAATAAGAATGGATAATTCCATATTTGTTTTTGTTATTTGATATTGATTAGATTATATCATAATTCAAAAAAATGGCTCCCCAGACTGGATATTCTCACGTGCTTGTCTCGCTTTGCGGGACTGCGCGGTCGAGCTTCGCAATAGTCGCTGCCCTCGTCAAAGACTCGGTCGCTTCTTTGCTCAGGCGAACGTTCTCATCTGCGTCGTGGTCGCCATTTAAATTTGCAGGCAAATTTAAATGGCTCCCCAGACTAGACGATGTTAGAACTGTTTTTATGGTATAGTAATATTAACAAATTTTTAATTAAGAAGTGATTATGAAAGCAATTGATACAGGCATGGGTGTTGCTTTTTTAAGAGCCTATGGAATGTTATATCCGAAAGAAAAGCGGCTTTTTGAAGATCCATTTGCTGAAAAATTATTAACACCTTTTTACAGATTTTTTCTATTTCTCATGCGTTCACCTAAAATATTTGATTTTCTTATGAGATTGGAGAAAAAAAGTACTCCTGGAAAGACAGGTTGGCTGCTTTGCCGTATCCGTTATATAAATGATGTATTAAAAGATAGTATTGCAAAAAAAGAAATTAAAACAATAGTCAACCTGGGTGCTGGAATGGATTGCCGTGCTTATTATATTCCAGGTGTGGAAAAAATCCGTTACTTTGAAGTGGACCATCCCAAAGTTATAAAAAAGAAAAAAGCAAAAATGAAAAAAATATTAGGAAAGCTTCCAAATCATGTTACTTATGTTCCTGTTGATTTTGAGAAGCAAAGTCTTGATGTTGAATTAGAAAAAGCAGGATACGATTTAACCTCTAAGACTCTTTTTATCTGGGAAGGAGTTTCCCAATATATTTCAAAAGAAGCTAATGAAAATACTATGAAATATGTAGCGCAGGCTGCTCCTGGCAGTAAAATTGTCTTTACCTACATTCTAAAGAGTCTTATTGAGGGTAAAGACCTCAATGATATTGCAAAAAAGGGCATGTATAAATGGATGGTTAAATGGCTTAAAATGTGGATTTATGGCCTGGACCCGAAAGATATAAGTGATTATCTTTCAAAATATAATCTTTCTCTTATTGAAGATATTGGATCAAAAGAGATGAAGGAACGATATATGAAAAAGGTAAACCTTGGTTTAGACGTATTTGAAATTGAGCGAATAGCTCTGGCTAAGGTTATAAAAAATACATGAAAAAAGTAAAGTACAGGCTGATTCCATATATCTGGTAGGGAAAATCTTCTTTTTCTTAGAATTCGATATTTAAGGTTGTGTCAGACAACGCATTAGAAATGAGTATGAGTGCGTCGGCCGGGATTCGAACCCAGATAGGTGGCTTGCTTCTAAGCTTTAATGGAAGGCCACAGTCATAGCCATTAGACCACCGACGCATAAGGTTAAGAATATATAGGGGCTTTTTAAAAGTTTTGGAAGTTAACTTCCAAATACCTTAAAAATTAAATTAATTTTTTAAAAGTTTCTATAAATCTCTCAAAGTCTTTTTTATCCACATTTGCTCCACAAGCATGCTCGTGTCCACCACCAAAACCTTTTATTCCTTTTAATGATTTTTGGAGTATTGGTAAAAGATTTATTTTTGTTGATCTTAGGCTGAGTTTCATTTCATCTTTTCTTTCTCTTGCAACAATTATTATTTTGTTTGGGAATCTATGAATAAGTTCATTTGACAGATCTTTTGTAAAACTTATTTTTCCGTGCAAATAATAAAAAATGAGTATAGAATCTTCTGGCTTTGTTTTTAATGCTTTTTTTAATAATAATTGATATTCTTCCCCTATTTTATCAGCTCTTTTTACAATGTATTTTCCAGCAGGCGTTTTTTCATCAATTATATCATAAGGGGATTTTATTCTTGTAAGTATCTTTACACATTTTAATGCTTCTGGGGCTTTTCCTTTGAGTGAGAATTCTATTGTTCTAATTAATTTTCCTAATCTTGTTTCAAAAAGAGCATCTTCTGGTTTATTTATTTGTTCTGGTAATAAATCTGAGTAATCTTTTTTGAATTTTTGAGCAAAATCAGGCCAATACCAGTCTCCAATAGAACCAATCATAGCAATCCATAAGTCTTGCTTCACAACCTGATAGCAGATGAAAGAAGCAGGTATATTTTCTTTTGGATTTTGGACTCTTGGATTATAATATTTGACATTACCATATCTTTTTATTGGTGTATGATGATCAATCCAGATTATTTTTGTTTTTACTCTGTCTATGAATTCTTGCTGAACTAATGCAATATCTAGGATAAATATTTTATCAGGATTGTATTCTTCTACTTTTCTTATGAATTTTTTGTCTATATTTGGTGTTGTTTTAATTACAACACCATGGCCTTCTTTTGCATATCTGTAGAATAAAAGAAATGACGCAAGACCATCAGCATCATCATGAAAGAAAAATAAAGGATTTTTGCATTCTTGAAGTTCTTTTCTTATTTCATCAATTTGTTGGTTTGTCAGCATTTTAACACCATATAAAAAAATAAAAATTATTTTTAAAATAGTGAAGTAATATATAAGGGTTTGGATTTTTTAACTTTATATCTGGATACCAAATGTTACCAACTTAAAGATAATATTTATATATGATTATGTCTAATTCTATAAAATTAAGTTAATTTTAATAATATAGGTGATAAAAAATGAAAAAAAATCTATTAAAACTTAGTACTCTAAGTTTATTTGTTTTGATGTTTGCTTCTTTTGCTTTTGCTAGCGACCCAAACACAGATTGCGAAGATATTGGAATGACTCTTGTTGCCAAATATGAATGGAATGGAACAGGATATGCATTTGAAAAACCAGCAGGTAATGAAGGTGTTGTCACAATCACTGGTGATACAGTTTCAGGCAGTTGGACATCAACACAATGGATTAGTGCAGTTATCATCAAAGGAGGAAAACCACCATTAGGAAGTCATAATTATTCTTATGATCCTGCAGTTATGTCAGGCAACTTTAGTAAATATGACATTCCTTTAGACAACTATCCAGCTATTTCAAATATTCAATTTTGTGTAGGAGATGTATTAAATTTTGGAGATGCTCCTGACCCAACTTATCCGACTTATTTAGCTAATAATGGAGCAAGGCATACTATTATTCCTGGACTTTTTTTAGGAGCAAGTGTTGATCCAGAAACAGATGGACAACCAACATCTGAGGCAGATGGTGATGATAATGATGGCAATGACGATGAAGATGGTATTGTTGCAACATCTCTTATAGTTCAAGGACAAACAGCCTATGTAGATGTTACTGCTTCAGCTATGTGCGATTCAGTTAACTGTTACCTTGACGCATGGGTAGATTTTAATGGTGACGGAGACTGGAATGATGCAGGTGAACAGATTTTTGCAAGCCAGCTTTTAACAGCAGGAGTTAACAACTTACAGTTTAACGTGCCAAGCGGCAATTATGGATATACTTTTTCAAGATGGAGACTTAGCACTGCAGGCGGCCTTGGCACAACAGGTCTTGCTAATGATGGAGAAGTGACAGATGAAAAAGTGGCAATTCACGAATGTGGGGATGACAATGACTGCTTTAATGATCAGATATGTATTATACCAGAAACATTTACAGGATCACCTACAGGAATGATAATTGGCTTTGAAGGAATCCAAGTCTGTTTTGATACACCACCAGTGCCTATTCCAGAATTTACAACAGTTGGAATTATTGTAGCATTATTGGGTGTTGCAATGGTTTATCTATTGTTGATAAGAAAAAGGAAATAAACTTTTTATTTTTTTATTATTTTTTTTCTAAAATTTTAAATAAGAGATATCTCTATTTGTTTTTATGAATATACAGTGTCTTAAATGTAAAGGCAGCAACTGGTTACGCTCGGTTGACACGCAAAATTAAGTGAGACATTGACTTCGTCAAGTCTCACGAAGAGGCTATGCAAGTCAGATGTTGTGCCCAAAAAGGGATTTCAAATGAATATACAATGTTTAAAATGCAAGGGCAGAGGATTTTGTGGAAGAGAGTTCTGTTCAATTCTTGCTAAAAGTGAAGCTATGTTTAAAGTAAGAGATGATATAAACAAAGAAGAATTTCTAGGGAGCAGTCCTGCTCCTTTTATTGGGCATCATGGATATCCTTTTTTGAATGTTGGTGTTTTATCAACACCATATATTGTGGATGAAGTATGGGAATATGATGCTCCGAGATATTGGGCAGCTAACAATTATAAGATTCCAGAAATTATTGATTTTAGGAGTAATTTAATTAATTCAAGATTTAAGGCACATGCTCAGGATAGGAATAAATTATTAGAGATAAGCCAGGAAGTTGGGATGGCATCTTTGCCTGTTGACATAGAAGTAAAATTAAATGAAAAACCTAAACTTAGGTTAAGTACAGATGCTTATTCTGCTCCTATGGGGCCAAACGCTAAATTAGAAAAAGCGTATATCACATCTAATCCAACTATACATACAAAAGTTGACAAAGTGAATAGTGATTCTGATTTAAAAGCAAACGATGCTTTAATTTACCTTTATCAAAATAAATTTGATGAGAATTTCTTAATGAAATTGCTTTCTGTAGGAACTATTGGAATAAGAAGGAATAGAAAATTAGTTCCAACAAGATGGAGTATAACTGCAACAGACGATGCTATTGCTAAACATTTGATTGAAGAAGTTAAACAGCATAGTGAAGTTAATTATCAGGCTTATTTTGGGAGTTATTTAGGAAATTATTATTTGATTTTATTTTTTCCAGAAAAATGGAGTTATGAATTGTTTGAGACTTATTTACCAAAAGCAAGCTGGAATACCAGCAATAATATAAGTTTTATGACAGATTATGAAGGTTATAATGGAAGAAAAAGCTACGCTGAAAACTGTGCTGGTGGATATTACGCAGCTAGATTGCCTATTTTAGAGAGATTAAGTGCATTGAAGAGACAAGGCACTGTTTTGACATTAAGATTCATTACAGGTGAGTATGCTGTTCCTCTTGGGGTTTGGGTTGTTAGAGAAGCTACTAGGAAGGCATTGAGCAATAAGCCAATTGAATTTGCTGACAGAGAATTAATGTTGAAATATGCAAAAAATTTGATTAAGAAGAAGTTTAATTATGATTTAGATAACTTGTTAAAAAATAGTGTAATTTTGAAGAATTTAAAAAATCAGATGAAATTAACTAGATTTTTTTAATATTTAGAAGACTCCACATTGTAAGAAGTAACATGTTCTTGGTCTAATTTAAAGTCAGGCATAAAATCATCTGTAATATTATGTATGCTCCAGTCTGTTGTTGTTTGATTTCCCCAATAAATATAAGCAACAGAGCTTCTATAGTTAAGAGGGATTTCATAGTCAATTAATTCATTTGTGTCTACTAAAGTTTCAATACCATATGGAGATGCAGAAAGATTTCCTTCTAGTCTCATTAAGAAACTTGGAGCGCTTGAATAAGCTCTATAAGTGCCTGCATTTAGGTGGGCTTTTAGATTATTAATATTCCAAGTAGTGAAATTTGTTGGAGTAATTGTTCTTGTTGTTTTTCCAAAGACACCAATAAGATAAACAGGGTCTTCATAACCAGTTATACTTATTTGAGTAGATAATTCTTCTGATATCTCCCACGAAGCTATTCCTGTTGTGTCATTTATGAAAAGGTCAATTTGTAAGTATATGTCAATATTCCAAGGGTCTGATTGATTAACAACTATATTTGTGATATTATAATCAAGAATTATGTTAACTTTTTGAGCTTGAGCATTTATTTTTTGGATCCAATCTTTTATAGAAGAACCAGTTGTTAGGGGCAGTTCTTCGCTGTACAATGTTCCATTCAGGAGAGCTTCTTTGAAATCTTCTTCGCTGTTGTTAAGAAATTCACCTGTACTAGTTATATAGTTAGATAATCCTAATAATGCTCGTACAGAAGCTATTTTCAGTCCTCTGACTACATCTTGTTCAAGTCCTGTTATAAAATTGTTCATTGTTTTAACTCTTGATTCTATTACAAACATCTTTTCTCTGGTTCTATAAGTTGTGAAGACTGAAAAGGACAATACGAAGACTCCAACTAGCAAAATTGATGTTAATGTGAAAAACATTGCTTTTTTATTTATTGCCATATTCTAACTTCTGCTATTGCAGGACCCCAAAGAGTTGGAATATCTTGTACTTGATTGCTATCTAATTCAAAAGTAATTATTTGAGCATATTGACCTATTGATTCATTTAATCTTTGAAGGGCATCATCTTCTGCTTCTTGTTGTGTTGTAAATACTTCACCATAACTGACTAATGCAGGAATATTTGCTAGATATTCTATGGCACTTTCAGGCAATACATGGCATGATGGGCAAGTGTCAGTTATATTAAACAGATTAATATTTCCAGTTCTTATGTAAATTGGATCTACATAAATTTTACTTGGAGTTGAAAGCTCTCTTGGTGTATTGAAAATAAAATTATTTGACTGACCATTATCAACATACAAAGAAAGATCTAAGCTGTCTAACTGAGCAAGCTGTACAAATGCTTGAAGAATTTCTTTAGTTACATTTAAAGGGTATGTTTTTGTGCTGTTTTTTATGCCTCCTATTTCTTCTACAAAGGATACATCTATAACTCCATATTTTATTTCTTCTGCAACTTCTTTACCATATTTCACTTCAACATACGAAGATCCATCTGGGTCATTAACTGAATCTGAATAGAGTATTGTATCTCCATTTCCCCATGGTGTTGTAATATAAGAATTTAGATATATTGCAAGGATGTTGTCTCCTTCTGTTACATTGTTAGTTAGGTTGTATGTTTTTTCAACTGTTTCATTTGATGAAGAAGGATTAAACAAATCAATTGTTTTGTTATCTAGATAGATTTGGATATTGTATTGGGAAACATTTGGAGGTATATCAGATATATTTTCTATGTCCTGAGCTTTTAGATGGAATATAACTGATTCTAAAGGCCTTCCTTTTTTAATATGTATTGGCATAATTGCCCAAACACCGCTTTTTTTATCTCCTGTTTCTAAGCTCTTAATATTATCAAAATAATATGTTTTTATTCTTGGGTCTTGGTAATAACCAGATTCTACTTTGTATGTTACATCCAACCTCATCCCTGGGTTAATGTAAGCAGGATATGGACTTTGACTTACTAAATAAACTTCTACTGTATTTTCTCCACTTTGGATAAAACTAACGCAGTCATCAACCAATCCAAATGCTACATGTGTTGTATCTGCGCCCACTATTCTTTCTTCAATATAAATCCAGTTTGGATCTAAATCATTACCATTTATTTTGAATTTCATAGAATTGATATTACTAATCCCGTAGTGGATTGATATATAGAATTTTGCATTAAGTATTTCAGAAGCATTTAAATTGAATTTTTTTGTAAAAGTTACACCACCTCCACCTTGAAATCCTGCACCCTGAACATAAAATGGAAATGATTTTGTCATGTTTTTAAGAGCAGTTCTTGCCCAAGCTCTTGAAACATACCCTTCTGTTGGTTTATCTTTTTCATAACCAGAAATCATTTTTTTAGAAGTAGTTAATGCTGTTACAGAGCCGGTTATGTTCTTGGCGTATACTGGGTCATTATCTATCCAAAAACCAAAACCATATGTAGAAGGGATAAGGCCATAAGTTAGGTTTTCAATCATATTCTGGGCTTCATTTGTCATATTCTGGGCCCAAAATTCACCTATTTGTTCTAGAACAGTGTTGTTTAAGTCTGTTATTGTGCCATTTGCAATTAAATCTTCAACATATGAATTATTTGTTTTGTTTATACTCAGAAAAGCAAATGTTGTTGTTAAGTCATCTGCTAGTAAGTTGATGGTGGTTGTTTTTTCTTTGCTCTGATAATAAAAAGAAGCTAATGCTAATGATGCTGCTATGATTCCAAGCGCTATTATTGCATCTAAAGTAAAAAAATATGCTTTCCTAGACATTCTTTTTTTGTTTATTGCCATAAGTATAGCACCAATTTAGTCATCTGGTCTCTGAAAAATACAATTCTTTCTATTTTGATTAATTTTTGAGTATTGATATTCTCTATGTTTGAGGAATTTACTCCTGAGTAGCCTATTCCTTCTTGTGTTGGACTTATTTTTAATATAGCATTATCTTGATCCCTGAAAAGAAAATAGTAGTGATATGTTGTTCTGAAAAGTCCTCTTGTTTGAGGATAACTTACATTAAGTAAATTTTGAATTTTTGTTTCATTTACTTGGTTATTGTTATTTGTTATGCCTATAATTACAACATTACTTGAGTTCCAATTGCTTGGAAATCCCTCTGATAATAAATCATCTGAAATTATTCTTCCTTCTATAGCTAGTCCAGTAATTCCTTCCTGAGATTTTGTTATATTTGGAGAATATTTAAAAAAAATAGTCAATAAGATAGCAAATATCACAATACCTGTAATAAAATCGATAAAGTTAAATTGCCCCTTTTTTTCCATTTTAATTTAATACAATTGTTCCATTAATCTTTTTTATTTGATTATTTCCTTTCTGAAGAATACCTGCAACGTTTGGAACATTGACAGTGTGTTGGAGTTTAGTTGTTTTTAATGATAGTTCATTATTTGATAAAATTATGTTATAATCCATGTTGTTATTTATTTTTGTTGGTATAGCAAATTTTCTATTGTAGCCTTCTTTTGAAGATTCTGCTATGAATAATTCAATTTGAATAGTTTCTGTTAAGTCTTTTAAAGCAGAGTAAGCTTTGTCTTGACTAATATCTATATATTGGCCTGCAATAACTTTTAGAAAAAGTATGAATACAAGAAATACTCCTGCTATTAAGACTGTGAATTCAATTGCTGCCTGGGCTTTTATTCGCTTATCCATACATAATTACCCTTTGCTTCTACTTTTATATGTTTAAGGCCTTTTGAATCAGGAAGAGTACCATTAATTGATACTGGTGAAGAATATGCAACATCAGTTATTCCATTTATTGTTTGCACTTTAAAGAGAATTGTATTTCCAACAATATTTGCGCTTTTAATATTTTTTGGGATATAGACATCAATGACTGTTTTTGCTGGTGCTCCATAATAATATACTTCTTCTGCAGCATCTACTATTTTTTTAGAAAGTTGACCAATTTGACTAGTTATTATCTGATCTTCGCTTTCTGAAGAGTACAAAAATCCAATAGCTATCAGCGGGATTATTATCAGAAAAGTAAAACCCACTAACATAACATATTCCATACTTACTTGAGCTTTTGGGTTGGTTTTATCTCTCATGAATATAATTTGTTTTAAATACTATATAAATTTAATGATAAAAAGAAAAAGAAAAAAAAGAATGTTTATACGACTTTTTTGGTAATTATACCACTTGATGTAAAGCCAGATAAGCCTCCAACTTCATCATACACTAATATCAGGTCTGAATTTAACTTATATCCAGCTGTTAATGTACAGTTAATGTTGAATGTAGCTTCTTCACCATTCAATATAGTTGTGTTCAAAGTATCATCTACACATCCTGACACTTCTGTTATATTTATTTCTGTTACTGTTATATCTTTACCAAGTGTGTTTTGCATTATTAATTGCACACCGCCTGTTGTTACTAGAAAACTTTTACAATACATTCCTGCTGGTAACTGGCATCTCTCTGGCAAAAACTGTGCTGGACTTAGTACACCGAAGTAAGCTAAAGCCGCTATAGCCACTAGAACTACTAGAATAGCCCAACCATAAGTCATGATAAACTCCATGGCTGCTTGTGCTTTTTTATTCATCTAATCACCTCTAAGATTTTATTTTTGCTATTATTAGCTATTTTTTTATAATTTAAATAGTTATACTATATAAATTTAATGTTTGTAAGAATTAAAAATAAAAAAAAAGAAATAAGAGAGTTTATTGAACTTTTTTAGTTATAACGCCTGTTGCTATTTGTCCAGTTAAGCCACCTACTTCATCGTAGGTTATTACAACATCTGAATTAAGCTTATATCCTGAAGCCAATGTACATCCGACATTAAATGTTGCTTCTGCACCATTTGTTATGTTTGTGTTCATACTGCTGTTTACACATCCAGATTCACCTGTAATGTTTATTGTTTGCACTGTTATATCTTTACCAAGTGTGTTTTGGATTATTAATTCTGTGCCTGATGTTGTTACTTTAAAACTTTTGCAATACAGACCAGCTTGAAGCTGACATCTTTCTGGCAAGAATTTAGCAGGACTTAGTACACCGAAGTAAGCTAAAGCTCCTATAGCCACTAGAACTACTAGAATAGCCCAACCATAAGTCATGATAAACTCCATGGCTGCTTGTGCTTTTTTATTCATCTAATCACCTCTTTTACTTTTTTCCAATATGTGGATCATGATTTAATTATATAATTATCCAATTAATCCAATCATTGATTTAATTAGCATTGAAAATAAACCATATAGTCCTATAAATATCAAAAGAGACGCTGCGACTCTCTTACTTTTAGATACTTTTTTTGGTAAGAGGATAAATATCGCTAAACCTATAAAAAAACAGAAAAGCAAGGTTCCTTGTTGATAATTTAGGATTTTTGTTTCCATTCCTTTGCCAACGAAGGTTGTTAAATCCATACAATCACCAAAACTTATTTTAAAAATTAAGGTATATAAACTTTTCTATTTTGGTTTTAGAATATCTTTCCGAATGCTGAACTTAATATTAGTCTGAATATAGTAAACAATATCAGTGAAATTATCGTAAATATCGGTATAAATCTCATACCATCTTTAACAGAACCTTTAGAAATTATTGAAACCAACATTGCTGAAAAAGAAGAAGTTATAGTTAGACAGAAATAAACAAATATCCTGAAATCCCCTTCTGTTAAACCGCCACCACCTGAAAGAGCAAAGGGCATTGACATTACTCCCTCGGTTCCTGAGAGATCTATTGCTGATGTTATAGATGTCATTATACCAATCAGTTGAGTAGAGAGCGCAAATAAAAAAGGCGCCATTAAAATACTAGCAAACGAAATAAAAATCATATAAGAAGTGACATTTGCAGCCATCTCTTTTCTTGTTATTTTATTTTGCTGCATGTTCCACGCGATTTTATTCAGCAGCTGGGCTATCTCCCCTCCTGACTCTATGCCTCTTATTATTAGATTAATCGCTCTTTTTAAAGACGGAGAATGATATTTTTCTGAAAATTCTTCTAGTGCCTGGGTTAATTCTTCACCACTCATTGCTTTTTTGGCGACTGTTTCCATTTCTTTCGCTAGAATTCCAAATCTGGGCCTAATTGAGTGCCATAATGCTTTATCAACAGACATTCCTGCTTTGATATTTGTAGCAGATATTTGCAAAAAGTCAGGGAATACGTCTTCAACAGCTACTTTTCTTTTGTATATTTTAAGATTAAGCAATAGGTGCGCTGTTATAACAGCCATAATAAAAACAGCTGCAAACATTAAAATAAAAGTACTAGTAAGAACAATTATAAAATTGGTTAAACGGTATTCCCATACAATAGGAATTTTGAAAATAAAATAAAGAAATGCAATAATAGTTCCTGCTATTGTTCCTAAAATTATTTTATTTAGGACATCTTTTACAGTAATTGCTAAACCAGCTGTTTTAATTAACTGACTAATTTTATTCCTTAGACTCTTTGTTAAGAGGTATGGTTCTAGTTTGTTTAATACCATTATAGATCAACAGCAGGTCTTGATGATTTAATTATATTTATGAACATAAATTGGACAAATCCAATGCAAACAGCTATGCCCAGCAGTATTGGCAAATTTATTTTAAATTTAATAAGTGTAGAGAGAACAACTAACATAGTAATGCCAAGAGAAGGGACAATGACTGCTAACATCATATAAAACATTGCCAGAGGATTTAATTTTTTACCATATTGCTGGATTTGTATTAGTTGTTCTTGGGATATTTGGTCTAGGACGATATTTAACGAGGATGCTATGTCTGAACCTGTTTGCAAGGAGTTGTTTATCTGCCATAGGATTTTTTTAAGATTTTCTGAGGGAGCTTCTTCGATTGCTTCGTTTAAGGCAGCTTCTATTGGAGTCCCCATTTTAATTTTGTCTGCTAATCTTCTGAAAAATTTACCAGCTGCTTCAAAGTTTTGTGCAACACTCGTCATAGCATCAAAAAGAGATACTCCTGCAGAAAGCTCAATTAGTAGAAATTTTCCTACATATATGAGTTCTTTGTCGATTTCTCTTTGTCTTGATTTTATTCTTACTTCAGGCAGCTTAAGAAAAAATCCAAATAAAACCAAAAAAGAGATGGGAAATAAAATCAATAGAACAAGAGCAAGTGTTTTATATTTTAAGAATGCAAATAATAACAGAATATTAATTCCAAATGAATAATATAAACTAACAATAGCTATTTTTTTAATAAATCTTTGAGGAGTATCTTTTATTCCTGATTGTATTAGTTTTGAACCTAATTTTGGAATCGAACGGCTTATTTGTTCAAATATGTCTATTTGAATCACCCTTTAGAAATTTGTTTTAATAATGCAGCTTTGTTAGTATAATACTTTGCTATTACATGTCCAACTTCATCTACTGTGTTTATATTTTTCTTGACTAGCCACTTAAGAACTCGAGATTTTTCTTTAATGTCTGCATTGATTTCTTGTCTGCTCATACCTATGTAATGAAGTAATTCTTTTGTTAGAACCTCTGATTGTGAAATCTTTGAATCAAACATATCTTTTTTCAAATCTAGTTGCCCTATTATATTAGGTTCTGCATTTGGTAGAATTTCTGCTATTTGAAAAGTTCTTCTTAGACCTGTCCTTCTATTTCTGTTTTGAACTATAATCATAGAAATAGCAGGAATCATTGCTTTTGGAAGGTCAATAGGCGGGTTTGTTAATCTTATAACTGTTTCATGAGCATCATTAGCGTGAAGTGTTCCATATACTGAGTGTCCAGTATGAATTGCTTCTAGAAGAACTTCTGCTTCTTGTTTTCTTCTAATCTCTCCAACAATTATTCTATCAGGCCTTTGTCTTAATGCGTTAACAAGCAAATCAAGCATTGCTACTGCTCCTTTACCTTCTGGGTTTGGCAGTCTTGTAGTCATTGGAACCCAATGCAGAAAAGAAGGAAGCTGCAGTTCTCTTGTATCTTCTATTGAAATAATTCTTTGATTTGGTGGAAAAAAAGTAGAAAGTATATTGAGCATAGAGGTTTTTCCAGAAGCTGTTCCTCCTGTGACTAGTGTAGACATTTCGTATTGGATTCCTAACCATATGATTGCAGCAGCAGTTACTGAAATTGTTTTGTTTTTAATTACATCAGTGATTGTCCATGGTTTAGATGCGAATTTTCTGATAGTTATTGTGTTTCCTTTAACAGAAATTGGAGATAAAGTGGCATTAACTCTGTTTCCTGTTGACATGTGAGCATCTAGTAAAGGCTCTAACATAGTTATTGACTTTCCTTCTTGTCTTGCAATAACACTGGCATAATGTTTTATTATTTTTTCTTGGTCAATGATTATATTTGTTTTTAACCATCCATGAACTTTATGATAAACCCATACTGGATCTTGTGCACTATTAATGGTTATTTCTTCTAGATTCGTATCAGTTAAAAGTATTTCAACTCTACCTAAACCAAGACATTTTTGTATTAAATAATTACAAATAAATTGTTTTGTTTTTTCATTGAGATTTATAAAATATTTTTCAATAAGATTATTAATAGTTTTTTCAAATTTTTCTTTTAATTTTGTTGAATTTTTTGTCTCTGTTAGATCAAGTGCGCCTAGTGAGACCTCTGTTATTAATTCTTCTCTGATTTTTTCAAGAACAACTTCTGTATTTTTGCTTATATTTTTAATATTTAACTCGTATGTTGGAACAAAGTCTCCTTCTTTTTTAAATATACGAATATAGACAGGCATCCCATGGGTTTTTAAACCGTATGAATCTATATTCTTTTCAGAAATAGTAGGAACTTTTTGCTTAACTAACTGTGAATGACCTCTTTTTTTCCTTGGAATTTTAAACCACCACTTATTTTTTGATTAAAGAAAGAAATTTTTTTACTTCTTTATGAAAAAAACCCCTCTTCTTATCGATTTCTTTAAAGTTTTTTTCTAATTTTGCTATTTCATTCACAAAAACATCTTTTTTTAGCTTAGATGATTTAGCCATTAGGCCAAGTGCTTTTGCTTTAGCTACAAGTTCATTAAGTGTTCTTTCCAATTCTTCTCTATCTGCTAATGTTTTTTCTAAAAGTTGCTCTATTCTTGTTCTTTTTTTGAAAAAGGTTTTGAATTTATTGTATGTTTTTTCTCCCTCAGCTGTGTCTTTGGTTAATTTCTCTTTTTGCTCTTGTAGTTTTTTAACAACGTTTTCCTCCATTTTTGCAATTTCTTTTTCCTTTTCATCATTTGATTTAGTAACACTTGTTAACTCGTCTTTTTCTGTTTCCATTCGAAGAGACATTTCTTTTAAAAGCTCCTGCATATCTTGAACTTTTGATTCTGAATCTTTTACATCAACTAGTTTATTCGCATATTGTGTATTGAACTGACCTATTTTTTGCTTTATTTTATTTATTTCATTAAATAGTTTTTTTTCATCTCTCCCAAATTTTGTTAAATCTGATTTCTTTTTTCTCATATCTTTAAGTTCTTTTTTTAATTTAGTTGAGAATACACTATAGTTTTCATTTTCTTTGTGTATTTTATGCTTAATATAATCAGCTTCTTTTAAGAGGGATTTTCTCTGATCAAATATTTGTGTTCTTAGTTCTTCTTTTTCTTGTTTACATTTTTCAAGCTCTTCAACTTCTACTTTTATTTTTTCAAGCTCTTTCTTATGTTGTTTTTTTAACTCTCCAAATTCTTCTTTGATTTTGGATAAGTTGATGCCTTGCTGCTCCATCTGGGAAATCATTAATTCTCCTTTTCTGACAAAAGTATCTTTTCTTACATGAAATTCTTGAATCTTGTTTTCAACATCTTCTTTAGAAACAAGCCTTCTGACTAAAAAAGGATTAGTAAAGTGATATTCTATATCAAGAAAGCCTTCTTTTTCAAGAAGTTTTGCCCATTCTTCAATTAAGGTATTACCTGTCTTTAGTCTTGTTGCAGCATCTTTAATAGAAATTCTGTTATTTTTGTCGAGCAGTTTAGCTAATTGGTCTATACCTGTCTCTAATGTAGCATTTTCTGCCATTAATCTTTAAAAATAGAAATTGGATATTTAAAGTTTGTGGTTATTCGCTTTTTTCTTTTGAAAACTCTTTAAATCCCTGTCTTATTTTTTCAAAATTTGAAAAGAAATAGTTAAATGCTTGATATAATAATTTCACGTTTTCTTCTAAGGTATCTTCAATTTTGATTTTATTCTTGAATTTTTGAATCATTTCATTATCAAAATCATAAAATATTTTTGTAAATAATGTCAAAAAGAATTTATCTTTTAATGGAGCATTTGATTTTTTTAGTTTTAGAATGAATAAACTCCATTCTTTTTCTAATTTTTCATTTACATTTTGGGCTTTAAGGTATTCTTCTATGGTTTGTTTTTTGTTGCTGTTGAAACCACTACATCCTTTTATTTTGGGTAAGGTATATAGGGTTTTATCTTCTTGGAATATTCTTCCAACTGGAAATGTTTTACATCTAACTGGTCTTGCTTCATAAACACTACATTTGTTTTCTTTGTTGAACATACAGATAGGCTTGTTTTTTAGAACACATCTTAAGATATTGTTTTTGTCTAACTGCAAATAAGCATATTTTTTTAAAAATTCTGAAGTTTTTATGTTTAATTCTTTACATAAAGACATTATATCAAATGGATAAAGAATTATTTGAGAACCCTTACAGCATAGGGCACACTGCTGGCATTTAAATTTAAATTTGTTGTATGGCTGTTTTATGATTAATTCTACCATTTATTTTAATAAGAATTGGTTTTATAAAAAGGTTGTTGAATAACCAAAATTTTTATATACCTCTATTAAACTTTATTCTATATGCAAGCAAAAGAACTCATTAAGAAATATTTGGATTTTTTTAAAGGTAAAGGGCATGCTATCATAGACTCAGCTTCATTGATTCCAGAGCATGATCCGACTGTTTTATTTACAACAGCTGGAATGCATCCTCTTGTTCCTTTTTTAATGGGTCAACCTCATCCTTTGGGAAAGAAAATTGTTAATGTACAGAAATGCATCAGAACAGTAGATATTGATAATGTTGGAGATGAAAGTCATTTAACTTTTTTTGAAATGCTTGGGAACTGGAGTTTAGGAGATTATTGGAAAAAAGAAGCAATTGAATGGAGTTATGAGTTTTTAACAAAAGTCTTGAATTTTGATGTTTCTAAATTGTTTGTAACTGTGTTTAGAGGAGATAAAGATGCTCCTAAGGACAAAGAGTCAGCTGAAGTATGGATATCTTTAGGGATTTCTAAAGAAAGAATTTATTATTTACCAAAAGAAGACAATTGGTGGGGTCCTGCTGGAGAAACAGGTCCTTGTGGTCCATGTACAGAGATGTTCATTGATACTGGAAAGAAAAAATGTAGTTCTAATTGCAAGCCTGGCTGCGGATGTGGGAAGTATTTTGAGATTTGGAATGATGTTTTTATGGAGTATAATAAAGTTGCAGAAGGCAAATATGAGAAGCTTAAACAGAAGAATGTTGATACAGGCATGGGTGTTGAAAGGACAATTGCAATGCTGGATGGAAAGAAAACGGTTTATGAAACTGAGTTATTTGCCCCAATAATGGAAAAAATAGATGAGATAACCCCTGAAAAAAGGAAAGGATCTGCACATGAAAAATCATTTAGAGTTATTGCAGATCATATGAAAGCAGCTGTTTTTATTTTAGGCGATGAAAGAGGAGTAGTTCCATCAAATTTAGATCAAGGATATGTTCTTAGAAGGTTTATTAGAAGAAGTATAAGGCATTTAAAATTGTTAAAGATAGACTTATTTAAAATAGACGCCACTGTTGAAATAGCTAAAGTTATTATTGATATTCATAAGAAAGATTACCCTCTTTTAGAAGAGAAAAAGAAGTTTATTTTTGCTGAATTAAAGAAAGAAGAAGATAGATTTCAGGTTTCACTTGATAAAGGTTTAAAAGAATTCACAAAAATGGTTGAGAAAGACAACCAAATAACTGCAAAAGAAGCTTTTTTACTTTTCCAAAGCTATGGTTTTCCGATTGAGATGGTTGAGGAATTAGCAAAAGAGAGAAAAGTTCCAATTGATGTTAAAGGTTTTAATAAAGAGTTTGAGAAACATCAGGAATTAAGCAGAGTAGGAGCTGAGAAAAGATTTAAAGGAGGTTTGTCAGAAGCTTCTGATATAACTGCTAAATTACATACTGCAACACATTTACTTGGAGAAGCTTTGAGAAGAGTTTTGAAAAATTCTGACATCAAGCAAAAAGGTTCGAATATAACTCCTGAAAGACTTAGATATGATTTTAATTTTGATAGAAAATTGACTCCAGAAGAAATTAAAGCAGTCGAGGATGAAGTTAACAGAGTTATTAAAGAAGGAATTGATATTAAGAAAGAAGAGATGCCTCTTGATGAAGCATTAAATTCAGGAGCACAATCTGAATTTGGTGCAAAATATCCTCCAAAAGTCTGGGTTTATTCTGCTGGAGATTATTCTAAGGAAATATGCATGGGGCCTCATGTTAAGAATACTTCTGAGTTAGGTAAATTTAAGATTAAAAAAGAAGAATCTATTGCTGCTGGTGTTAGAAGGATAAAAGCTGTTTTGGAATAATCATTCCCAAGTTTCTTCTACTTGTGTTTTGACTGTTTCTTGTCTTGTGATTACTATTATTGCTACGATAATTAAAGCTGCTCCGAAGAATTGTGGGATTGACATGATGCTTCCACGGATTATATAATCAAGAACTATAACTGTTACTGGGAAAGCTAATTCAAGCAGTGTTGAAGAAGAAGCTTTTATTCTTTGCAATCCTTTGTAGTAAACGAACATTGCTGTACCGCCTGATGTAAAGGCAATTAGTAGTAAAATTAAGAATTGATTTGTAGTTATTGCAGTTAATCCTGATAATGAACCAGTTGCTAAAAGTAAGATGAAAATAAATAAGGAAGTTATTCCAAATCTTAGGAATGTTGCTGCTCTGTATGTAAGTCCTTTTAATGCAGCTTTTCCAAAGACTGTAGAAGAACCCCATGAGAATGCTGCTAATAACCCTAACAATCCTGCCATTAAAGCTTTGTTCTCTACACTTAGAATTGGTTTAGCAAATCCGAATGTTACAAAATAGCTACCTAGAAGGGCAATTACAGCCCAAAAATAGAAACTTTTCCTTGGTTTTTCCTTAAGTAAGATAATGGCGAGTAATATTCCAAATATGGGCTGAAGTTTTTGAACAAGAATAGGGATGGATAATGGGATGAAGTTAACATAGAATAATGCTTTAACAATTGCTATTGTTCCAATCATACCTCCAAAAAAAGCAATCCATGCAACAGCATACCATCCTTTCATTGGAAGTTTTTTTATACTTTTGATATCTTCTTTTAACCAATTAGGTATTTTTCTTTTGTTTAGAACAATTACTACAATAATCAACATAACAGCAAATGCTATTATATGTTCAGCAAAAACAACTACTTTAGCTAGAAGTGAGTATAGTGCTGGTCTTAATACAGAGCCATCAACGCCCCAAAGCATTGCTGCAATAATAATAAGCATTGCTGGCCATATTGGTTTTTTATTCATCTTAGTTCTATAATAATTTTATCATCGTCTGTTATATTTAAAGCTTTTCTTAAATATATTGGTGAAATAATCTCTATTATGTTCTTATCATATTTTGTTTTTTCAGGAATAATCAAATGTGTTTTAATATCCTCTGAGATTATACAAGGATAGCATTTTATTTTTCCAAAAGTCTTGTCTTTTTCTTTAAAACCTTCAATAATAATCGGTTTTATTTTATCAAGAACATCTGTTGTAAATGGAAGTGTAAGTTTAATATTAAGTGTACCAGGCCAAGGAGTATATCCCAACAATTCAATGAAGGAGTTTTTATAGCCTTGTTTCTTTATAAAATAACCAGCTTTTCCAAGACCTTTGACTAATATTCCTTTTAATGTTAGGTTATTTTTCATTTGTCTTAAAAGAAGCCAGTTGCTTATAAGTCTTTTGCTGTGTTTAAATAAAAAAGTTTTTATATACTTCTTTTATTAATTTAGATATGATATCATCAACACAAATATTGCTGTTAATTGTTTTTTTGATTTTGTCTGCATTTTTTTCAGGTGTAGAAACAGCTTTGTTTTCTTTAAGCAGATTAAGAGTAAAACATCTTTTAGAAAAAAAGAGAAGAGGAGCAAAAACAGTAGATGAAATCAAATCAAAGCCATATAGGTTATTAATAACGATTTTGATAGGCAATAATGTGGTTAATATAGCAGCTGCTGCATTAGCAACAACAATCGCTATAGAGATTTTTGAAAGCAATGTTATTGGGATTACAACTGGTATAATGACCTTATTAATCCTTATATTTGGTGAAATTACTCCAAAAACATTAGCTACGACTTATAAGGAGCAGATAGCTCTTGTTGTAGCCTGGCCATTGAAGATATTGATGATTGTTTTATATCCAATTGTGAAGATATTTGAGTTATTTATGAAGGGAATTATTAAAATAATTGGCAAGAAAGAAAAACCATTAGTGACAGAAGAGGAGATCAAAACATTTGTTAAAGTAGGAGAAGAAGTAGGAACAATCAAAGAAGAAGAAAGAGAGATGATACATAGAATATTTAAGTTTGATGATATGGATGTTGAACGAATCATGACTCCAAAAAAGGACATAGTATGTATTGAAGAAAATTCTACTATAAAAGAAGCAATGAATAAGCTAATAAAAAGCGGCTATTCAAGGCTGCCAACTTATAGGAAACTTATTAGCCATATAACTGGATTCATTCATGTAAAAGATATTTTAAAAGTCCTAAAAGAAAACAAAGGCAATATAAGAGTTAAAGAATTAATAAGACCAATTGTCTTTATTCCTGATACAAAGAAGATTGACACATTGTTAGATCAATTTAGAAACAGAAGACAGCATATAGCAATTGTTGTTGATGAGTATGGCGCAATAAGGGGCTTAGTCACAACAGAAGATATTTTAGAAGAAATAGTCGGTGAAATAGTTGATGAAACAGAAAAGATTAAACCTTTTATTAAAAAAATAGCTCCTAAGAAATACTTGGCATTGGGTAAAACAGATATTGAATTAATAAATAAAAGACTTAAACTGCGCATAAAAGAGACAGAAGATTTTGATACAATTTCTGGTTATATATTAAATAGATTAGGCAGCATACCAAAAGAAGGTGAAAAAGTCAAATTAAAGAAAAGCACTATTACTGTTGCAAAAGTTGTTGATAATAGAATTGAAGAAGTTGAGATTTTATTGCGTAATTTTAGATAAATTTTTTATATTTCTGTGCTTTTACTGTATATATGGGGGAAACGCTTTATATGAATGATTGTTATTTGAAAGAATTTGAAGCTACTGTGAAGTCTGTTTCTAATGGAAAATATATTGTGTTAGATAAAACAGGTTTTTATCCTAAATCAGGAGGGCAGCCTAATGATGTTGGTTTTTTAGTAAGAGAATCAGATGGAAAACAATTTACAGTTGTTTATGCTGGAAAGTTTTCAGGAGAGATAAGCCATGAAGTTGCAGAAGAAGGACTAAAAGAAGGAGATAATGTAATTGGGAAAATAGATTGGAGCAGGAGGTATAAATTGATGAGAATGCATACAGCAGCTCATATTATTTCTGCAGTATTTCATCAAGAGGTAGGAGCGTTGATTACAGGAAACCAGCTTGATTTGGAAAAATCAAGAATTGATTTTAGTTTGGAAGAGTTTGATAGGGATAAAATTGATGATTATATAAGGAAATCAAATGAAATTGTTGAAGAGGATTTGCCAATAAAGATTTATACAATATCAAGAGCAGAAGCTACTAGTGATCCAAGTTTGTTTAAATTAGCAAAAGGACTTCCAGAAGGAATTAATGAGATAAGGATTGTGGAGATAGAAGGTTTTGATAAGCAGGCAGATGGTGGAACTCATGTTAAATCTACAAAAGAGGTTGGTAAAATAGTGTTTTTGAAAGCTGAGAATAAAGGCAAATCAAATAGGAGGGTTTATTTTAAGTTAGAATGAAGAAGTTAATAAAAACAAAAGATAATTCATATACATTTTATTCTGAAAAATACAATGAGGCATATCACAGCACAAGCGGAGCTCTTGAAGAATCTTTTAAGAAATTTGTTGAACCATGTGGAATTAAAGCAGGAATGAATATTCTTGACATTGGTTTTGGTTTAGGGTATAACAGCGGAGCTGCAATACAAAAAGCAGAAAGAATTAAAATAATAGCTTTGGAGAAGGATATAAACATAATTAGAGAGATTCCGCACATTAAAGTTCCTTATTATTTTACAGGCGCTTATGAAATTATAAGAAAAGCTGCTTTGCATATGGGATATAGAGATGGAAAAGTTGAATTAAATTTTTTAATTGGTGATGCAAGAGATACTATTAAAAATATACTTACTGTTAAAGAAGAGAATAAATTTGATGCTGTGTTCTTAGATGCTTTTTCTCCTCCAAAGAATCCTGAGCTTTGGACAGTTGAATTTTTGAGAGAGGTGTATAAACGTATGAAAGAAGGAGCTATCTTAGCAACATTTTCTTGTGCTGGTATTGTTAGAAGGAATTTGCAAGAAGTAGGCTTTGAAGTTAAGGATGGGCCTGCTGTCGGAAGAAGAACTCCTGGAACTTTAGCTATAAAAGTTCCTCTTTAATTGAAAGCAAAGGCTGGATTATTTCTGAAACTATTTTGATTGAATAACTTTTAGAAGCATATATGCCAACTAATGTTAATATAAGTATTAAAATGGTATTTATAATAAATAAACATTTGTTTATTAGATTCATGATGATATTACCTTTGCTGTTTCATGTATTGGGTGCTCTTCTGGTGTTAACGCTTCTCCTGGAACCCAGATTTCTTTTTTAATCTGAGAGTAAATTATTCTTCCTTTTTCAAATACTCTTATTATTCCTGATGATTTGCTTTTTATGAAAACTGTGGAAGTTGGTAATCTAAATGAAAAACTTATTGCTGATGTGTGTCTTGTTCCTACTTCTTCTACAAAACCAAACCGTTGCCATACATAACCTTCATGAGGTGCATGTAATTGCATCCATATATCTTTACAACCCTTATAAATTAAATTATATCCACTATGTAATATATTTCCTTCAGGATCCATTAATGTTGCACCATCTTGATATATTGCTTTAGTAAGTCTTTCTTCAACTCCTGGATCATAGATGTTTGCTGTGTTGTTTTTGAAATAGTCTGTTTTCATCGGGTCTGCATCATATTTTTGGAAGGATTGAGGAGGAACGTAACCAAGAACAATAATAGTGCCGAAAAGTTTATCTGATTTTTCTGTTAGCTCGCACAAAAGTTCATAAACTCTTTGTTTGTGTTCATCTGGAATATGGGTTTTGGAATTAGCAAGAATTAGTTCTAAGTCTGGTTTTGCTGCTTGTACCATTATAAGGTAGGCAGGCTTAGCTTGTTCTAAGCCTGCCTTAAATTTGATTTCTTTACATTTTTTGTTAGAACTGCTGTTTGACAAAAAAAGCCAAACCCGATAGCCCACAGGTTTTGTTTTGCTTGTCTCCGCTTATTACCAATCTCTTAAACTTATTTTGCCTTTTGACGAGAGAAGAGAAGAGATGCTTTAGCTTGTGTTGTCCAACGTGTTTCAGCATTCTCATATAAGACAGCAAAATTTTTCCTGCTTTTACTGTCTTTGTCTCTCGTTCAGTTCTTGTTTAAGACTCAGAATCTCCTAAGCTAGTGCGTCGGGTTCTTCACAGTCTTTTTGGGGTTTATTCACCTCGTTTTTTTGTTTGTGAGTATGGAAGATTCTTTCTCAGAGAAAGAATCAAGGCTCCCTAAGGGAGAGTGTGAGGGGTGTTGAGAAAATAATAGGGAGCCTATGATGCGAATGAGTAGTCACCTTTAGTGATATTGAATTTTAAGTTGCGTTTATCCAGCAGAGTTCTTACTTGTATCAGGATATTTTCTTTAAGGAAGTCTTCTTGCAGATAAATGCATTTTAAGTCTATCACCTTTTTCACCTCAATTTGTATATATAGTTAAACTAGTATATAAATATTACTATTTAGTATACTGGTGTAGATAAGTGTATTTCTCTAATTTTAAAGAATTTTGATAGTACAGGCTCTGAGAATGCAGAATTCGATATTTATTATTTTAGAGTACTAAATGAAGAAAAACAGCGATTTTAACTAAAAAACTCATTAATCCTGTCTTCATATAATTTTGTGATCTTAATATCAGAATCTGGTGGAAAGCATTTTAGATAGTTCTGCCAGGCGAATCTTTCGTCGAGAAATATTATTACGCCACGGTCTGTTTCTGACCTGATGCAACGTCCTGCTGACTGCAAGCACTTGGTTACTGCTGGAAAGATATATCCATAATCCCAGCCTCTTCCAAATTTTTGGTCGTAATAGTCAATGAGCCTTGTTGTTTCAAGATTTGGTTTTTGTAGCGGCAGTCCGACAACAACAACAGATTTTAGGATGTTTGGAAGATCTATTCCTTCTGCAAAATTTGCAGAAGCTACTGCAAGCAATGTTGCTCCTATCTCTTTGTATGACTTAAATCTCTCTAATAACTCCTGTTTTTCACTCTTATTCATATTTTGTTTTTCTAAGAATGTTGTTTTCTTACAAAGAGGATCTAAATACATAAAAACATCATCTCTTAGCCTATAACTTGGGAAGAAAACAGCAGAATTTCCTGGTGTAAGATTTATTATCTTTGCAGTAATCTTTGCTATTTTTTTGTATTCATCAGGAGATCTTTTTGTGAATTTTGTTGTTGTTTCAGGAACAATAAGATTTAATTTGTTTTTTGATGGAAAAGGGCTTGGATATTCTTTTTCAATTGTTTTATTTTTATCAAATCCTAATATGTCTTGATACATAGAAGTTGGTGTTAATGTTCCTGACATTATTATTGTAGAATGGGTTTTATTGACAATATCTTTTGTTCTTAGACTTGGATCAAGGCACTTGTATGCTAAAGAGATTATAGTTTCATTTCTGCTAAAGATTTTTGAGAGAATTCTTGCATATGCTTTGTCTTCACCTTGCCAAGCAATTAAAAACTGGGCTATAGATCCTAAATAACTCTTATTTTGTTTTTGCCTTATATCTTCTGCAGCAAACTCTAAAGCTCCAACTATATTTTCATAATCATCAACAAGTTTTATTTTATTAGCAAACTCATCTTTCTTGACTAATTTTTCATCTCTTTCTTCAGGAGCTAATTGTTCAAGTATTTCTTTTATTGCTTTTAACTGGTCAGCAACCTCATGAAATCCAAATTTTCTTGATTCATTTACAGCTCTGCTTAAATTAATTGTTGAAACTTTTTGTGTCAATAAATCAATAATTCTTTTTGGCAAGTTATGCCCTTCATCTATTATAATAATTGAGTCTTCTAATTCTTTGTTTGTTCTTTGAAAAAAAGTTTGCCTTATTGAAGGACTAAAAAGATGATAATAATCGCAAATAATAACAGAAGCTTCTTTTGCTAATAACATGGATATTTCATAAGGGCAAAGTTTTTCTTCTGTACATATCTTTATTACTTCTTCAACATCAGAAGATAATTCTTTTTTTAATTTCTTCAATACTTTTTCAGTTTTTTTTGAAAGCTGCTGCTCTTTTCCTTTGCTTTTTATATTATTATAAAATTCACACTTCTTTTCCTCTCTTCTGTTTTTGCAATATTCTGCAAAGTCATATGAATGCAAAGAGTCTATTCCAGGGACAGGGCACATATGTATTTTTCCAATTAAATCAATAGCTGTAAAGTTTATTTTGTGAACTTGTTTTATTTTTTTTAATGTGTCAATTGCAATTTTATGCTGAGTGTGCCTTGATGTCAGAAAGAAAACAGTTAGGTTGTTTTTTATAGCATGCGAAAGCGCTATTGGCAAAGTTGCAGCTGTTTTTCCTAAACCTGTTGGAGCATGGACAATTAAATTTTGTTTGTTTTTTATACAGTTGTCTATTTCTTGGATTAGTTTGTTTTGCACTTCTCTAACAGTTTCATGAGGAAAGAATAAATCTTTAAGTTTTTGCTCCATTTATCGTCGATATATTGTAATGAAAGTTTGTTTATAAGTTTTGTGTGCAGATGTCCAGTGTTTGTATACTCTGAAATATGTTTTAAAAGCGATAAATATTTAAATATGTAACTTTATGTTTATTTAGTAATATATATTATAAAATAGTTATGTTGCGGGGTGGATTAATGGCTTCAAAAGATAAGATTTTTAATGTTTTTTTTCGGGAAAAACCAGCAATGATGTTAGTAAACCTAAAGAACGCAAAAGGCGCAATGTATGCTTCTTCTTTGGCAAAACAAATCGACTGCACTT
>JAHWIM010000049.1 GCA_019322535.1 Candidatus Woesearchaeota archaeon | reverse complement strand
TTCAAATAATCAGCAATAGTCATTGTGCTTTCATCAAACTTCTTTGGAAATTTAGAAATCCAGCCATTTGCAACATGGTTTGCTTCATCATCAACCCAAAAAGAGAACAAAGTGTAAACAGGATAAATTATTTCAGGATGAAAAAGGTCAGCTTGGACAGCACTTTGTCTTGCAAGAGCTTCAGGTGTTTTTGCTAATCCTTTTATTCCTCTTCTTTTTATATACGCTGCTTTTGACTCTAAGCCATAAGCTCTTACCTTAGCTAACTCATGCTTGTGAATTTCTCTAAATACCTTTATATTTCTCATTTTATTTGACAACAAAAAACTAGTTATATATAAATCTTTCTATTAGTCACTACTAGTAAGTGTCAAAAAAACAAAGGTTTTTAAATACCCTTTATTTATTTTTTATATGTTAAAAAAAATTCTTGGAAAGATAAAGGAAAGTACATGGTTTTATGTTATTTCTGATAAGTGGGTTGCTGCCAATCTAGCAATGTTATATTTAGTTAATCAAGTATACCTAGCTCTGCCACCAACTAAATTTACTGAAGAAAGAAAAGATCCAGAAATTCAAGAAAAGATGAATACAGCCAAATATGCGCATGTATATCATGGAAATGGTGAAGAAGCTGCATTAAAATATCTTAGATTAGCTAATGCAATAACAATGAAATTTTTAAGACTTAAAAAAATTGGTCTGTCTGATATTGGTCATGATGCTCTTGAAAAAAGAACAGGAGACTGTGCTTACACAACACAATACACTTATTCAAATTTTATATATTTAATTAATAGAGCTGGAAAGCCAGAGCTTTGCAACTATGTTCGTGAAGTAAGAGGGTGGGTAGAACATAGAAAAGGAGAAACTCCTCATGCTTGGATTGAAATACTCCAAGATGGAAAATGGGCTCCGTATGAAACAACAGGAAATGATTTAGACCCCTATACCAGAATAAATCCAGCTACAATAGATGACCTATTCAAGAATCATCGTGTTCTAGATCGGAAAGACCTAGACTATAAAAGACGATGCTCAACTCGTTTTTCAGAAGAAGGTAAAATGATGCATGAATATAATTGGTATGAGATATTGACAGGCAAAGGACTAGCTGGTTCTATTATAGATTGTGTTTTAGATTAAAAGATTTTTTCTATATATTTAAATAAAACCCGCTTTCTTTTTTTAATATGATTGAAACATTAGATCAAGGATTAAGAGCAGAATTAACATATACAGAAACACCAAAAGACAAGCTAACAGTAATCTATGTTCCAGGATTAGGAACAATGGGATTGTCTACTAAAAAAGCCCTTCGTGCAAGAAACAGATTAAAAGAAAAAGGATATGATATGAATCTTGTTACATTCACTTATTCTAGTCATAATGGAAATACTTTATCTGGATTTGAAAATGATTCAAAAGATTTAGGCGCAGTTGTAGAAAAATTAGAGCAAAGAGATATACCAAGAGAAAAAATAGGATTTTTTGGAGTGTGTTATGGTGCTTATGTTTCTCTGCAGTATCTAGCAGAAAATGATGATGTAGGTTTTGCAGTGATGCTTGAGCCTTATCTTGGATTTGACAGCCTTAGAGCTCCTCTACAATGGTCTGCCAAAGCAGCAAAACAAGCTTCAAGATTATGGATTCCAAAACTTCCTATTGGAAGGAGATATGGTAAAAAATGGGGATGTATTGATTTAAGATCATTTCTTGCAAGCCAGGAACAAATACCTCCTAACAGGACAAATACACCAGTCATTGCTCTTAGCACAAAATTCCATAAATTCTTTGACTTAAATAATATAGCAAAATTCATGCAAGATTCTGGTCATGAATATTTTATATTAAAAAATGGCAGGATTTCAAGTGAAATGACTCATATAGTCTATAATAGAATCTCAGATTTTCTAAGAGAGCATTTTCCTCAATAATAAAAAAATTTATATAACTATCTGCTAAGTATGTAATTATGCCAGAAAAAGAAAAGACAGGTAGTTTAACCCAAGAAGAGGAAAAATTAAAGCTTATCTGGAAAAGTATCCTTAAGAAATTAAGAGAGGATTTAGGCTTTATCTGGACAGAAGATGTCAAGCAAAGATTTAAAGAATTAAAGACAGAGCTGGATCAGATTGAATTTATTCTTGAAAGATTAGAAGAACATGCAGCCAAAAAAGAATATTCTGATGCACTCAAAGATATTGCTGATATGAAATCAAAACTGAAGAAGATAAAACCAACTTCTCGCTGGGTCAAGGAAATGACTGATGAGATTAAAAAACTTATTTTTGAAACAGCTAAAGGAACGTCAAGAAGAAGGTTTTTGAAAACAGCTGGAGCAGCAGCTGGAGGAGGATTACTTTATTCACTTGGCAGAAGATTTGGTCTTTTTGGTAGAGAAGAAAAGAAAGAAACACCTGAACAAGCTGCAAAAAGAAAAGCTGATGAGAAAATAGCTGCAATAGTAAGAGAGATAGAAGAAAGATTTGTCCATAAAAAAGCTGGTAATTATAAGATCAATTATCAAAATTATACAGATACTTTAGAGATATTGTTTAATGCAGGAGAATATGATGCAGCAAAAAAACTGTGTGATAATTCATATAATATTGTAGTCCTGATTAAAAAATCTGTCTTAAATGAACTTACAAATGCATTTAGCCATGAAGTTGAGATTGAGTATCTTTTATTTGCTGATAGACAAGGCAGAATTATAAGGGTAGAGAGAACTCCAATAATGAGTAAAGAATATTCTAGTGGAACTGTCTGGAGAAATTATCACAAATCTGATGAGCTAATAGAAAAAATAGAGAAAGAAGGATATACTTTTGTTGGAGCATATCATAACCATGAAAAAACAAAAGAAGAAATTAAAAAAGCTAGAGCAAAATGGGTAGCAAATCGTGAAGAAAATGTCCCAAGCCCAGATGATTGGGAAATATTTAGGGCAACTAACCGAGAGACTGCTGTTGCAGATAAAGAAAAAATAATCATGATTGGTGGACTTGATGTAAATCAAGGGTTTAAGTTTAGGATTAGGGCATTTACAGGGGGAAAGCGGTTTAGACCTAAGCCTTATAATGTTTATAAAAAGTTTGCATGGGATTATAACAAATCAAAAGGGGAACCTAAAAGTGTATGCCTTAAACTAGAGCTGAAATTAAAAGCTTTCTAACAAAAACTTTATATAACTCAAATTTCTAAATTTAGTTCATGCCAGTAAAAGAAAAGACAAGTAATCTAACTCAAGAAAAAGCAAGATTAAGAAGAATATGGGCAGACATCCTTGTTTATCTAAAAGATCTAGGTAATATCTGGACAGACAAAGTTAAGCAAAGATTTGAAGAATTAAAGACTGTACTAGAAAATATTAAATTTATCCTTGAAAAAAATCCAGAAAAATATTCTTCTAAACTTAAAGCTATTTCTAATATAGAAGAAAACCTGAGTAAGGTAGAAGCAACTCGTCCTTGGCTAAGGGACATGAACAAAAATATTAGAACAATCCTTGAAACAACACCGACAATGTCCAGAAGAGGATTCTTAGCAAGAGCTTTTGCTGCTGGAGTAGGATTAGCTTTAGGAAGATCTTCAAAAGCAAGAGCTGCAGGAAGAAATCTTATAATAACTGTATATGCAGTCAGACCTCATAGAGCAAAAAATATAGATTACTGCAGAAGAAATTGGCATAAACCATTATCTAAATATACAGATGGAGCATATAACCTTGTAAAAGAATTTTATAGAGAAAAATTAGGAATTAATTTGAATTTTGTATATTGCAAGAGTGAATCTGAAGTTCCTAAAAATCTTGATAGGAAAAATAATGCTATTTTTATTGAGAAGCAATATAAAGGAGTAAGAGGAATGAGTGAACCTATTAATGAAATGAATAGAGCACATTCTGAAGGAAAAAGCGAAAAAATAATGGGGAAGCTGTGGGCAAATGTTAAATTTGCAGGGATGAGAGAAGGAGGAAGGATAGACCTTAAAAACAATAAAGTTTGTGTGAAATATGTTGGAGATGAATGGAAGAACTTATTTAGGGAGGAAGGAAGTATTGAACATGCAAAACGTAATCTAGAAGATAATAAATATAGAAATGATACCCAAGGTATAAAATGGTGGGAAGGCAGATTAAAATCATACAAGAATCAATTAAAATATAGTTCTGAATTGCTAAGTGATAAAAAAAGTGCTCATCTCATTGCACATGAATTAGGACATAGATTTGGCCTAGTACATTCTTTTCAGTATCTAGATGATGATGTAGAAGATTACCATGGCAAAGTACCAAATGTAATGAGCTACGAAAAAACTAACATGGATCCACACAGTAAATTTGGCTTTGGTGCTAATGAATCACAAAAAAGAATAGTAATTGATTTTGTATCTGAAGGAGAGACTTACAAGCTGATGGTTGAAGCAGGATGGGATTTTGGCAAATATTGCAAATTGTTTGAAAAGAAAAAAGGATATAAGGAATTTGGCAAAGCACCCCCAAGTGGTTTACCTTTCTAACAAAAACTTTATATAACTTAAATTTCTCAGTTGGAATTATGGCAGACGAACAAGGCATTACTATAAAGAAGGAAGATGATATGCCAGAATGGTATACTCAAGTAATTGAAAAAGCAGGATTAGCAGATTTCTATGCTCCTGTAAAAGGATTTATGATAATAAAACCTTATGGTTATGCTATTTGGGAAAAGATTCAAAAATATTTCAACAGTGTTATAAAAAAACACGGAGTAAAAAATGCTTATTTTCCATTATTGATTCCAGAAAAATTCTTCAAAAAAGAAGCAGAGCATGCAGAAGGCTTTGCTCCTGAGTTAGCATGGGTTGAGCAAAAAGAAGGAGAAGAAAAATTAGCAATTAGGCCAACTTCTGAAACAGTTATGTATGATTCTTATTCAAATTGGATTAGATCTTACAGAGATTTGCCTTTGAAAATAAACCAATGGTGCAATGTTTTAAGATGGGAAGTAAAGCAGACAAAACTATTTTTGAGATCAAGAGAATTTCTATGGCAAGAAGGCCACTGTGTTTATGAGACAGAAGAAGAATGTGTTAAAGAAGCATTGCTTTACTTAGATGAATACAAAAAATTATCAGAAGATCTATTGAATATTCCAGTAATCACAGGAGAAAAAACACCAAAAGAAAGATTTGCAGGAGCAAAAGCAACATATACAATAGAAGCTTTGATGCCAGACGGAAAAGCACTGCAGATGGGAACTTCTCATAATCTTGGACAGAACTTTGCAGAATCATTTGGTATAAAATATCTAGGAAAAGATGAAAAAACACATACACCTTGGCAGAACAGCTGGGGATTTTCAACAAGATTGATTGGAGCAATTGTTATGGTTCATGGAGACAACAATGGTTTGGTTCTTCCGCCTAAAATAGCCCCAACCCAGGTTGTTATTGTTCCAATATTGTTTGACAAGACAAAAGAAGAAGTTCTTAAACAATGCAAAGAGCTGAAAAACCAATTAAGCATTAAATTTGATGTTGAATTAGATGACAGAGAAGAATATACACCAGGATGGAAATTCAATGAATGGGAGCTGAAAGGTGTTCCAATCAGATTAGAGATAGGTCCAAAAGACTTGGATAAAGGCCAGGTTGTATTAGTTAGAAGAGATACAGGTGAGAAATCTTTTTCAAAACTTTCAAACCATGTTGCAAAAGATGTTCAAAAACTTCTAGAAGATATAGAGATGAGTTTGTTTTCAAAAGCTCAAACCTTTTTGAAAGAAAGTACAGTTGAAGTAACTAAATGGAATGAATTCTTAAAAGCAATCAAGGATAAAAAATTAGTTAAAGCAAACTTCTGCGGAGATGCAGAATGTGAAGACTGGATAAAAGACAAAACAGGCGGAGCTAGTTCTAGATGCATTCCATTTGACTCAAAACCAGAAGGCAAGTGCATACATTGCGATAAAGAAGCAAAAGTAGTTGCTTATTTCAGCAAAAGTTATTGAGAATTATCTTTTTACTCTTTTCCCCTTATTAACAGACTTAATAATTCCAATTATTATAGAAACAGCCATTATAAGAATCAGGCCAGGAGGTATAATATAAACCAGCCCTATCCAAATAAGTGCATCTGGATGATATACAGGTTTAACAAATACTAATCCATAGATTAACATTGCAATTGGAACAAACACAGCTGATATGATAGCCCCTATTGTAACTGAAATAAAAAAAGGTTTAGTTGATGGGTATTTTAGTGGGATCAACCATAACCCAAAGTATATCAAAGCTACAATAAGTAAAAATATGATTGGTTGTGGTGACATTATTATAAACATAGATGACCTGCCTAAAAGCATAGCCCAAAATGAGATAATTGGAATAAATACAAGAATCAATAATAATCCTGCAAGCTTTAATGTCTTTTTTGTTTTTTCTTCCATTATAAATAAATTGCTTATGATAAACGGAAAGGCTCTCTTGCTGCTCTTTCATAATCTTCTATAGCATCTCTAAGGACATAATCTAATGAAGCACCGATTATAGCAAGAGGAATTCCGTCATTCTCTTCTGGATTGTATGTTATAAGACATCCAACAACAACATCAACACCATGCCTATGTTTGATATATGCTAAAAGCCTTGGCCCAAAATAGTCTTCAGGTATTCTCTGGGAATTCTGGACTATGGTATCTATCTCTTCTCGAGAAAGTCTTTTCAAAGCTCTTTCTGCTTCTTCATCTGAGACTAGACCATCATCTAAAGAACAGACATATCTTTTTGCTGCATCAAATTGAGCTTCTTCTCCCATAAATAGCAAATATTAACAGAATTATATAAAGTTTTTCTAACTTTCTTAAAAAAATAAAATCTTTTGTTATAAAAACCTTCTTATAATTTTAAAATATTCTCATTCAAAATGATCTTCATAACAGAAATCCTTTTTCCTGCCTTCAAAAGTACAGCTTCCTTTTTCCTCGATTAAATTTCCATCTAAGAATTCTCTATACCTGTTAACTAAAGAAGTGCAGTCAGAACATCTCCTGAAGTCAGTTCCAACCTCAACATCAAAGTTCTTTTCATCTATTTTGGTTATTTTAGTTGGAACAGCTGCATTCTGCTTAAAGAAACTATAGATATTCTCAACAAAACGATTGTCATTAATGAAATCAGAGAGGGTTATATGCAAGACACACTTCTTAGGTGCAGTAAAGTTTACAACTGCTTTCTTGACTTTAATGCATCTTTGAGTTTTGAGTTTTGCAGAATCTTCTTGTTTCTTCTTTACAAGTCTTTCTGGAAGCTTAACGCTTCCATCAGGATTAAATTCAATCATCTTATTTCTTTCTTGATCCCTTGAATGCGAAGTAGTAGATTAATCCGCCAAGCCAGCCAAACAATATTCCGATAAGAATGTAGAAAATTGATTTTTTTTGTTCAACTATCTCTTTATACATGTAGTAATTCATTAAAATATAAAGGACAACACTTGTTATTATTGGAATTGCGACAATTGCTGATGTTGGAAATTTTACTGCAGCTGATATTTGTATAAATTGAACTACCATAGAAATTAGTGATGCATATAATACTTTTTTATGATATTCCATAACAAAAATCAATGTCAGTGGTTATATAAATTTTTTGATGTATCTTTAACATAACCTTTAAATATAACTCTCTAACTCTTTTTAATATGGAACATAAAGGAGCAATTATAGACTTAGATGATGTATTATTTCCTACTTCTGAATATACAGGGAAGGTAATGAATTATTCAGTAGCAGCTATGATTAGGCAAGGGCTTAAAGCAGAGCAGGAAGAAGCATTAGAAATGTTAGGGAATATAAGGAAAAGAGAAGGCTCAAATGCATACAATCATTTTGATCTTCTTTGCCAGGTATATAATCCTCATGAGGACAATCCCCAAAGAATTGTCCAGGCAGGAGTTGCTGCATACCATTCATTAAGAGAAAGATTATGGGTTCCCCAGGATGAGAATGATCCTTTTCTAAACTTTTTAGAAGCAGAAGGCATTAGAATGAGTATTGTATCAAAAGGATTGAAAAACAAGCAGTGGTTTAAGATTATAAAGCTTGGAATAGTAGATTATTTTGTTCAAAGAGATGAATTTGGAGATGTTAGTAAGGGATTTGTTTATATTATGCCAGATGACCATCCTGACCCAACTCAGGGAAAACAAGAACTTGTTGGAAAAGCCATGAAAGATATGGAAGCAGACCCTGCAAGAAGTTTTGTTATTGATGATAGGCCTTATGGAATAGTTGCAGCAAAAAAAGCAGGAGTCAGATATGGAATTAGGCTTAAAAGAGGAAAATATTCAACAGAAAAATGTCCAAAAGACACTGATAAAGTATTAAGGCCAGATTTTGAAGTTGCAAATCTAGAACAAGCAATTGATGTTATTTCAGAGCATATCCTTACTGGTCCTACAATGTCTGTCAAGCCAGCATCGTAAAATTTATTAACTTAAACTATTTCTTTATTATATTAAAGGAAAGAAGGGTGTAATTCCCTCGCTGACGCGCAACCGTAGAGCCGGAACACAATCATCGCGGGAAAAATGAAAAAGAAATCTAAAAAAAAGGTTAAGGAAAAACTAGTTCTAGAAGAACATATTAAGAAGATAATTGAAGAGTTAGAGAAAAAATCAAAAGATACAATTGAGACTGTTGTCAAGAAAGCAAAACCAAAGAAAAAACAAGAAACAAAAGAAACAAAAAAGCCAAAAAAAGCAAAATCAGCTGTTTACGGAAGAAGATTTGACACAGAATATAGAAGCTTGGAAGAAGCAGGGATTTATACTCAAGTAACAATAAATCCTTTTGTTGGATTTGTCTATAAAAGAAATGTAAAAGAAAATGAAGAATCTTATTCACATCTTGCAGCAGACAAAACAAGAGATACATTAGGAGAAAAGAATTTAGCTTCAAGCCAAATGATGGATGGATATGCGCAGAAATTCACTTTGAATTTTTTGGTTGGGACTAATATGAATGATATTTCTATTGAAGA
>JAHWIM010000048.1 GCA_019322535.1 Candidatus Woesearchaeota archaeon | reverse complement strand
ATTAAGATAAATCCTATATAAGCTTCAACAGAGATATAAGGTTTGAATATAATAACTAGAATTGGAGTTACAATGTGGATTATCATCAAATGAATGAAAATCCTTTCAACTTTTTTTGTTATTGTAAAGTCTTTTATTATTTTAAAAAATTCTATCTTAAGACTACTCAAGAACATAATACCCATTAATAGATAGACAAGCAGAGGCTTTATTAGATTCCCAAAATTAGGAAAAATAAATGCTATTAATACTGTTATCAGTATCCAAAACCAAAAAAATTTGTTAACATATTTTATGTCTGGTTGAAACATCTTATTTACTGATTATTTTGATCATGTCTACCATTCTGCTGCTGTATCCCCATTCATTGTCATACCAGCTTAAAACTTTAACTAGTTTTCCATCAATTACTTTTGTGGATAATGCATCAAAGATTGATGAGTGAGGATTGCCAACAATATCTGAACTTACTATTGGATCTTCACTATATTCCATTACTCCTTTCAATTCATTATTAGCAACTGATTTGAATAATTTATTGATTTCTTCAACAGTAGTTTCTTTTTCAACTTCACAAACAAAATCAGTTACAGATCCATCTGGAACAGGAACTCTCACTGCAATTCCATCTAACTTCCCTTTTAATTCAGGAATAACTTCTGTTACTGCTTTTGCTGCTCCTGTTGTTGTTGGAATAATATTCGCTGCTGCTGCTCTTGCTCTTCTAAGATCTTTATGCGGGCCATCAACCATTCTCTGATCCCCTGTATATGCATGGATTGTTGTCATAAATCCTCTTTTTATTTTGAAATTATCATTTAGAACCTTTGCTAAAGGAGCTAAACAATTTGTAGTGCAAGAAGCATTTGAAACAATTACCTCATTATTATATTCTTGTTCATTTACTCCTTTTACTAAAGTCTTTAATGGAATTTCACAAACTTTTTTTTCATTTAATTCACATTTACAAGGAGCAGAAACAAGAACTTTCTTAGCTCCTGCTTTTATGTGCTTGTTTGCTAGAACATTTGTTTTAAAAAATCCAGTTGATTCAACTACAACATCAACTTTTAGTTTTTTCCATGGAAGTTTTTCAGGTTGTTTTTCAGCAAAAGCTTTTATTTTTTTATTATTTATTATTAATTCATTATCTGTTGCTTCTACTGTTCCATCAAATTTTCCAAATACAGTGTCATATTTGAACAAATGAGCTAATGTTTTATTATCTGTCAGATCATTAACAGCAACCCATTCAATATCAGGATCATCTATTCCTGCTTTTAGAACCATACGGCCTATTCTTCCAAAGCCGTTTATTGCAACCCTTATTGACATAATAATACACCTCTTTTACAATCCTCTTTTACGATATTTTGTATGTAATAATTTATGAGCTTTTTTACTTAATGGTTTATCCAAGAATTCTTTATAAATTTTTTGTACTATTGGATTTTCATGGGATTTTCTATAAGGTAATTTTGCATCTTCTTGATAGATTGCTTGAATTCTTTTTTGAAGTATTTCTTTTGTAGAAGGTATTGGCTGGCCTCCTCCACCAATGCATCCGCCTGGGCAAGCCATTATCTCAATAAAATCATAATCTTTTCTTTCTGCTAATAGTTTTCTTGCGTTTGCATGGCTATTTGCAGCTGCAAATCTTATTTCTTTGCCGTTTATGATAATTGTTCCATGTTTTATTCCATCCATTCCTCTTAGCTGGTCAAATTCTATTTTTGTTAGTTGTTTTCCTGTTGCTGTTTCATAAGCTGTTCTTAATGCTGCTTCCATTACTCCTCCTGTTGCTCCGAAGATAGCACCTGCTCCTGTTGAAATACCTAGAACAGGATCAAAATCTTCGTCTGGCAGTTTTACAAAATCAATATTGAAGTGTCTTATGAGTTTTGCTGCTTCTCTTGTTGTAAGAACATAATCAACACCGCTTTTTAATTCTGGTCTTGTTGATTCAAATTTTTTTGCAGTGCAGGGCATAACACTTATTACTATTAAATCTTTTTTTGGAATTTTACCTT
>JAHWIM010000047.1 GCA_019322535.1 Candidatus Woesearchaeota archaeon | reverse complement strand
TAGTAATCATATCAACAAAAAATTCTTTTGTTGGTTCTCCTTCTGCTTTTACGTAGTCAGGCATTATATTTCTTCCTCTTTTCAAATTCCATAATATACTTATTAATCATCTCAAGGCCTTTTAAATTAAATCAACTAAATCTTCGAGCTTCCCAATATCTTGGTTAGCACTATCACCCTTAAGTTCTCTATTAATCAACTGCAATAAATTATCATAAATATCAGTATTATTATTAAATAGTTTATCTTCTATAATCTCTAAACCCCGATTAGCATACTCTTCAATGATAGTCAATTTCTTATCTACAATTTCTTCATCATCCCAATCCAAAATATAAACATCACCTGTATCACCAAGAGCAATAAGATCTATAAAATCAAGATTATTTTTTGATCTTTGAAATACACTTAATGGTATTTCACCATCTTTCTTTTCCAATGGACGTTTTTTATTATCCTTGTACCCTAATGAAGCAGCAAAAAGAAAAAGATCTTTATTATTATCAAAAATACCATCTTTGTTTTTTTGTTTTGTTTTACTTAACTTCAAAAACAAGTCAGTTTTCTCTTTTGAAGTAAATACTCTATCTATTGCCATAATCCATCCTTTTTATGCATTTTGTTTAAAATCATTTATCCACCAACCTCGACCAGCTTTATAGTTCATTCCCATTTGCTTAAACTCCAAAGCATGAATTGTATTATCCTTATCGTGATATACCCACAATGCACCGCCTTTTTTTCTATTATCAACTACTTGAAAGGCATATCTTTTTGAATAATTAAGAATATCATCAATTGTAGATGAAGCTTCATTTTGTTGAAGTATTCTTTTTTCATTCTTATCACTTCTATCAATATATCTATTATCACTTTCAGTCTGGCTCTCTTCTTCTTTAAGATATGCCAAAACCTCTTCATGAATATTAAACATAATGAGCTACTTAACCTTTACAATTTCTGTAAATTCATAATCTGCCTGCACAGATAAATCATAATTTACTCCATCAATCATAATACTTTTCTGCGATGCTTTATATTTTTCCTGATATGGATTATGGTATTGAAGAATGTATTCATGCTGAATATATGGTTTTAAATTCTTTTCTACTTCAACACTCCATTGAGAAGATGAAACAAATACAATAACTTGTGGTGCTAATAACTGAACATATTTTGATGTCAAATCTCTGTTTGTTTCATCTAGGCTTCCAAAAGGTGAATCCATTACTACAGGATATGTACCTGCACCAGTAAAGAGATTACTTTTCCCTCCTTCATCCCATTCTTTAGCTAAATTAACCAAAGAACTAATAAAGGCTAAACTTGCAACTTGATTTTGCCCGGTAGAAGTAGATGCTTTAGTTGTTTCACCATTGGCTTCTCTAGTAATTTCAAGTTCAAAGTTGTGATTGATGATTGCATTCTTCCCAGGAATAATAGATGTAAATACACTACTAACTTTTTCAGATAATTTTTTACGTACACTAGAGGTCAACTTTTCATAAATATCTTCCATTTGATAAATAGCATTTTGACACAATTCAATACGCTTTTCTGCAATATTTATTTGACGATTTTGTGTTTGATGTTGATCAATGGCTCGCTTAATAGATTCTAAAGTGCTTTCAAGGTCTTTTATTTTTCCTTTATATTCACCTATTTTTTCTGTCAATTCTTCTATAGTCTCTTCAACAGATTCTCTTTTTTGAATAAGTTCAGCACTACTTCCTACCGCAGCTTCCTTCATTTCTAAGGCAATATCTGACAATTCTGCTGTAACTTTTTCTATATTTGAAGAAAGCTGTGTTTTTTGTTCATAAATATCTAATAACTTTTCTTCAAATTCTTTTGTTGCATCTAATGACTTCCCCGTAAATCCATTTAATCTCAAGAAGCCATCTTCAACACTCTTCTTAACAGTTTTTGTTAATAAATTATTTAAATGTTCTACATGAACATCTCCTTCAACAAGAGAAGTTCCACATATACATTTACCTTGGTCTATAAGGTCCTGTATAAACTGCTCTCTTATCCCTGAAGGAAGTTCTCCTTTTTCTCTTTTATCTTCTAAGAAAGCATTCATTTCAAAAAGTAAATCCCCAGATATAGCAAGATAAGCATCTTTGCTTATCAATCCTTTTTCTTTATCTATTAGTCGTTTATATGATTCATTTAATTCAAGTAGTTCTTTTTCTTTTTCTTCTTTAAGTGTTTCATGTTTTTCAAGTTCAATCACACTTTTCAATTCTTCAGAAATTTTCTCTTTTTCAGAAATTTTATCTTCTTTTCTTTTTATATTATTTTTGAGTTTTAATTTATATTCATCCAATTCCGTATGAATCTTGTCTTCTTCTTCATATGGAGAGACTTCTCCTTCTGGAACAATATCTTTCAACTCAGCAGCTAATATCTTCTTAGCTTCCTTTAAGTGTTTGATTCCTTTTTCATAAACTGCAATTCCCATAATGTTTTTAATACCATCTTCTATCTCTTTTGAACTTTCTGGTTTAGCTAATTTATCTATACGCTCACCATC
>JAHWIM010000046.1 GCA_019322535.1 Candidatus Woesearchaeota archaeon | reverse complement strand
CAGATAAAGATATTCTTAAGATGATGGACTGGGAATATGATACTTTGAATCTAAGAAGAATCTATTTTGCAGCATTCAGGCCTGTTCAAGGAACTCCTTTAGAAAATGAAAAACCAGAATCTTTACAAAGACAAAATCATCTATATAATGTTGATTTTCTAAGAAGAAATTATAATTTTAAATTAAAAGAATTTGATTCAATAATGCAGGATGGAATGCTGCCAAGCCAAGACCCAAAATTAGCATTAGCAAAAGCAAATTTTGACAGTGCAATAGATATCAATGAAGCATCTTATGAAGAATTGATTAGAATTCCTGGCATTGGTCCAAAAACAGCAGAAAAAATATCTGCAGGAGCAAGAATAATGAAATACGAAGATTTGCATAAACTAGGCGGCTGGATAAAAAGAGCAAAACCATTCATTACAGTTGATGGAAAAAGACAGAAAATGTTAAATGAGTTTAATTAAAAAAAATTAAAAAAAAGAAAAAAGAATTTATTTATTTTTTATACATCCTTAACAGACCTGCTATATCTGGCTCTCCAAGAATTCTCTTTTGTAAATCTCCCTGCCATGAATAGCCATACATTGTTGCTGTTGAACATTCAGCACTGTATACATCATCTAAGCCAACGCCGTGTCCAAATTCATGGGCTGCTATATTTTGCAAGTCCATTACTGAAGGATTAACTGATGCATCACCCCAAGCAAACTTTGTATTGAAGATTATATCAAATTCAACAATCTGTTTGCCTTTTCTTGTAAACCACAGTGATGTTATTGCTATTGCATTATTGTCAGGATAAGGTCCAAAAACAACAGAGTTCTTGAAATCCTGCACACCAAACTGCGCACTATAATCAATGATTACAGAATCACTGAAAAGTTCAGCAGGTGTTGCCTGATCCCATGCTTCTGCTGCAGTTGTTACAGCAGTCATCACAAAGTCTTCTGACAATCCTTCTGGATTTGTTGGGTTTACAGCGTAGTTCACTTCACGAGTTTTCCATTTATAACCAAGCAAGTCATAACATGTCCTTAAAACTGACTTCTTGATTACTTGTTCTGATTTTGCATAATGGATTAAATCTATTCTTTCAATATCTTCAATAATTGAAGATTTTGCTTTTTCTTTTGCATCGTCAGACGCAATTACTACAGAAGACATTACTATAAGCAATAAGATAGAAACCATCCAAACTAATTTTTTACTCACACACTCACCTCGCAATTTTTAATAAAAAATCAATCTTTTTCAAAAATTTATCTTATATAAAACTTTCTACCCATCTATAAGTAAAAAAGAATTGTTATTTGAAATAAAGATTATAAAAAATATTTTAAACCCTATAGGCATTACATAAACTTAAACTTTACTGACAACAACTAATTCACCCTCTTCATAATCCCTTTCTAGGAGGTGTTTCCATCCGCCAGTTTCTTTTTTAGTTCCATCTGGGTAAATTTTTAAGGGGTCCCGTATTATATATCCTCCAAGAAATCTTTCTAATTCTCCTTGATAATAAACATGACCATTGCCGTTTAAACTCTCTCCTCTTAATCTTATTATTTTTCCTACAAGCCGGTTTATACTTTCTTCTTTAAATTCCATGAACTAGTAGAATTAAGACAGAGATATATAAAGTTACTGTCTTATTTCAATATCTGCAGATTAAATCTGGTGAGTAATTAACTTTTTTTTATCTGACTTATAACCAAAACATTTAAAAACAACTTCTTAATTATACATTTTATGGGACAGCAAGACGTTTATGATTTTCTGAAGAAACGAAAAGCCAAATGGTTTACTTCAAAAGAAATATGTCAGTTATTAGAGTTATCAATTGGCTCTGTTACAAACAGCTTAAGAAAACTAAGGAATTCTAGCATAGTTCATTATAAATCAGACAGCCAAAGAAAAAACATGTTCTTGTATAAGTACAAGAGATAATTCTAGAGAAATGTTTATATAGAACTGCATTTCAAACTTAAAATAGATATAATCAAAATGAGAAAAATAAAAGTTTGTCATGTGTTTGCTCATGAATTAAATCCTGCTGGTTCAGAAAAACGAGCACTCAAAATAGCTACAAATCTTGCTAAAAAAAAATTTGATTCTTATTTATGTGCTTTTGGAAATAATGGACTGGTCTATAATAAAAGTAGCAAAGTTCACCTTATTAAGCCAACTCCTTCTAAACTTCTAAATATGCTGGAATTTTATAAAATAATAAAATTAATACCTTATTTTAAAAAAAATAAATTTGATATAGTGCATGCTTTTTGTGTTGATGGAAATTTTGCTGGAACTATTGCAGCCAAAGTAGCAAAAATCCCAATCATTATCAACAGTCATGTATCTATGATTGGAAGTTATAAGGAGAATTCAAGATTATATCATAAATTATATGGATATATTTTAAGGAATTTAGTTACTAAGCACATTGCTGTTTCTAAAACTGTAAAAAAAGATTATATTCTGAATAAAAAAATAAAGTCAAGTAAATTTGAAGTTATATATAATGGAACAGACATATTTAAGTTTAGGAAAAGGAACAAAAAAACTAAAAATTTAGAAATAGGAATGGTTGCTAATTTAACAAATAAAAAAGACCATCCTACTTTTATTAAATCTATCAAATTAGTAGCAAAAAAGTATCCTTCAATTTCTGTTTTGATTATAGGAAAAGGGGAATTAAAAGACAAACTTGTTAAATTAACGAAGGAGTTAGGATTGCAGAAAAACATTAAATTTTTAGGAATAAGATCAGATGTTCCTCAAATTCTAAATAAACTAGATATTGGAATATTGCTCACACAAAAAGAAGGAGAAGGAATGTCAAACACACTTTTAGAATATATGGCTTCTGGTTTGCCAGTAGTAGCATCAAAAGTGCCTGGCAATGATGAAGTTGTTGTTTACAACAAAACAGGATTCTTAGTTGAACCTTATAATCCAAAGAAGACAGCTGATAAGATTATAAAATTATTAGATAACAGAGAGCTAAGAGATAAAATGGGAAAAGAAGGGAGAAAAAGAGTTGAAGAATATTTTGATGATAAGACGATGATCAAAAAATATGAGGATTTGTATTTAAGATTGGAAAATAAACATCTATGGTTTTTTTAATCTATCTTTATTAATTAATTTTTTCTCTTCGTTTCCAATAAAACAATTTTTAATAGCCATTCCCATTCCTATCATAACCCATCTAAATTGTGACCAGGGTATACTTCCAGTGATAGTTATTATTAAATAAACAATAAATGCAATTTCAAATCCATTTATTAAAGAAAATTCTTTTTTATTCTTAAATTTAATTTTTAATTCTTGAATATCTTTATAAATAAAATATAATAAATAAAGAAAAGCTACAAGGCCAATTATTCCTAATTCAATTCCAATCCCCATATATACATTATGAACAGAACTCCAACTTCCAGATGTAGCATAATTAAATTCTCTTGAGGAAATACCAAAACCATATCCTATTGGTCTTTTTATAATTCCTATAAAACCACCTTTAAAAGCGTTCCATCTTCCCCCTGCTTCAAAGAAACCTGTTCCCATTAACCTTTCTTCAACCCCAACAGGAACCATTAAAAAGAAAAAGACAATAAATACAATTGCAAATAATTTATTCTTATTAGATCCTTTGAAAAACAATAGAAAAGCTATAACTAAAATGCCCAGAATACCGGTTCTTGATGCTGTATTTACTGTAGCTATTATGAAAAATATAATAAGGCCAATACTAATTAATTTATATATATTCTTTTTAGTATATTGCAAAAGGCCTATCAATAAGCCAATACTTACAACAAAGAAACTAGATATACTGTTAGAATTGAATAAAGCATATCCTTCAGCTGTGTACAACCCCATCCTCTTCACTTCTTCACTATAAGCTACACCAGAGGGCTCATAATCTTTTACCTTTGATTGATAAAATCCTTGTTTTAACGATTCAAAACTTGCAATTCCTATTATTAACGAAGAAAAAATAAGAATAATCATAGAATAAACAAAAATTTTTTTTGAATTAAATGAAAAATATATTAATAAAGATAGACCTGTAGTTAATAAAAAAAAGACTTTCCAACCACCTTTTAAAATCAAGTTACCTTTATCCCCTAATATGGTTGCGATAACTAAACCAAGATATATATACATCATTGCTTTAACTTTTTTGTTATTCAATAATTCTTTATTAGTCCATTTTCTGCTGAGTATGGAAATTAAAATTATTATTAACAGTAAAAAAGAGCCAACCCCAAATATTGTCTCTAAACCAGGGATTCTTGGTAAAAAGAAATATAGGTTTCTTGTTCCAATATAAACTAATAATGCGCCTGGAATACTCATAATAAAGAAAGGCAAAGCCACCAAAAAAGTAATCAATATTAGTACCTTTCTTGCTTGACTTGAGAATAAAAGACTTAAAGACACTACAGCAATAAAATAAACAAACAAAAAAGTAGCAATACTTTCTTTTTTCATCTTAATTTTAAAAGCATTATATGTGCTATACCTCTTTATCTGATATATTTGCCTTAATATTTATATTCTTTTTGGTTAATTTTGCAAATTAGACTCTTTTTGCCTTATTCCATGTTACTTTTTGTGTTTTGAATAGTAACCTAATTAAACCATTTAATACTGATGCCTGCATTATCAGAAAATAATAAAAAACAGATAATAGCTTGATTTTTGAACCTAAGATAGCAAGAATATAGACTATTAATTGGATATCCAATGTTGCTCTATAAAAGAGCGTATCCAATAAAAATAAATTCAATATAAAAATTGCAATTAATAATTCTGCAGTCACCCATCTTATTAATCTATGTGAAACAAACTGCCAAAGGATTAAAGGCCTCTTTATAAGAAAACCAGTGTATTTTAGACTTTGCAGTCCTCCTGCAACCATTCTGGATTTTCTTTCAAATTCATCTTTTATAGCAGGAGAGGATTTTTCCCAGTTTTTTGCATTGGTTTCATAAATAACTCTGTAGCCTTGTTTAATAACATTCATCCCCATGATAAAATCTTCTATATATACATTATGTAATGGTTGATATAATTTTTTTCTCATAGCATACATTGCTCCATCAACATGTATCACTGAACTTAGCAAGGATTCTCTTTTTCTAACAAATCTTTCCATTCTGTTGTAAATAGATTCTCCTTGTTTGTGTTTGCCTTTTTTAGCAACAACTCTCTTATAAGCAGTTACGCAGCCTACTTTTTTATCATTGAAGTGTTTGACTATTTGCCTTATCGCATTTTCATCATAGAATATGTTTGCATCTGAGAAAAAAAGAATATTTCCTTTGGTATGTTTTACAGCGTGGTTTAAAGCATTAATTTTACCTCCTCTTTTATTTATTTCAATAAACCTTATTTTATCTTTATATTTTCTACAAATCTTATTTGTATTGTCTGTTGAACCGTCTGAAACTATTATTATTTCTAGATTAGGATAATTCAATTTTAAAGAATCTATAATCTTTTTTTCAATTTCTTTTTCTTCATTATATGCTGGAATAATCAAAGAAACTTTTTGTGGAACATCCTTAGCGTTTGTTTTGTTTTTATAGAATAAAGTTACTACGAATAAAATCAAAGGATAACCAATTAAATTATAGATGATTAACGCGATTAAAGTCCAAAATGTTGTTTCTAATAAGAGTGTCATATTTATCTAGTCAATATTTAAAATTGCGTTATTTAGAGTTTTGATAAAAATTTTTTTTTGTTTTTTATAATAATAATACTTAGGCAATAACCTCGTTTTCTTTAATATTTTCTCAAGATATTCAATTTTACTTATTTTTGTATTTAATTCTTGAAATCTTCTATTTGCTATATTTTCTGATAGTTTTATGATATTTGTTTTCTCTTCTTCACTTTTTTTTAACATCCCGATAATCATCTTTTTAAATTCATTCATAAAAATGTCTTTTATTTCTTTAGTATTGCCCCCTAAATCTTTCAAAGAAGAACCAGTAACTCCTCCTCCATTAATAATGAAATCAGGAAGCGTTATTATCCCTCTTTGAGATAATATTTTTTCAGCCTCTTTTGTATAAGGAATATTTGCAGCTGGAATAATAGCCTTGGCAGAAATTTTTTCAGCCCTTTTTTTATCTAAAGACCAAGGTCTTGCACAAGGAACATGCAAATTCATGCTTAATTCAAATATCTTTTCAGTTTTTGCATGTTTCCAAGGCCCATTATACTTAACAAACCTATCACTAAATCTATTTTTTAATTTTATTAAGTCTGGAATTAATAATCCTTCATCATTATAGATACATCCAAGCCTTGTAGAAACCCCTATAACTTTACCTCCCCATTTATCAATTTCTTTTATCAGATGACCTCCAACATTTCCCAAACCCTCAATTGTGATCTTACAATCTTTTGGTTTTAAATTTAAAAATTTAGCAACAGCAATTAATCCTGCAAATGTAGAAAATGCTGTAAATAAAGAAGAATCTGATTTATTTTTTATATTTATATCAATCCCTGCTCCTTTATATATTTCTAACATATCTTCATTATTAGAATTCATATCTGTCCATGGATAATATATTCCTTTTTCCATAAATGGACTTAAATGAAAACCTATTTTTCTTAAAATTTTCTTTCTTTCTTTCTTTGAGATATTGTAAGGCATAATAAATCCACCTTTTGCTCCGCCAGTTTCTCTTCTGAAGAAACTATATTTGAAAGTCATTGCTTTGGCCAATCCTTGAACTTCTTCAAGAGTCATATCAGGCACTAATCTTATTCCTCCGCATGAGCCTCTTTTTCCCATGGAATGAATAACTACAAAACCTTTGACTTTTTCTTTTTTATTCTCTACTAGTGTACTAAATAACGGTTCATTATTTATATTATTCATTTAATCACCCTGCAAATAGAAAATAAATATTTTCCATTTTTTTCTTGTTTTATTTCTTTAACTTTTTTAAGTTTTATATTAGTGCTTTTGCCAAAAATCTTTTTGAAATATAAAATTAATTCTTCTTGTCTTTCTTTCGAGAATTGGTTGTCTGGAACTATATTTAGTACTATCTCATCTATCTTATTTTGAGTTATTTGCATCTGTTCAATTCCTGAAATTTTTGTTAATGTATTTTCTATTAAAGAAACTCCTGCTACTCTTGTTCCATTTTTTTTGATTAAAGATTCTGCAACTCTTCCAACAACTTTTTCCATTAAAGGCAGACCTCTTCCACAAGAACATTTTTTATTTGAGACAATTCCTTTATCCTGAACTTTATATCTGATGAACGGCATTGCTTTGTTTAATAAATCAGTAACTATAATATCTCCCTCCTCTCCTGGTTTTGCATATTCTCCATCTTCCTTTATAAACTCAACAAAAAGATGTTCTATATTTATATGCATTCCTTTATGTTTTTCACATTCACACCCAATAAGACTTACTTCTTCACACCCATATCTGTCAGTCACTTTTGTTCCAAACGCTTTTTCAATTATTTTTCTTTCATAAGTAGGAAGCACCATACAAGTTGTGATAACTCCTTTTGGTTTAATAGATATGATATTTTTATCAAGAACAAATTTTGCTAAAATATATAATGAATGCGCATTTCCAAACAAAAGAGTAGGCTTAACTTTTTTCCAATCTTTGATAAACTTTCTCATTCTTTTTTCCGATGTATCTAATGTATCTAAATAAATAGTAGGAGAAAAAAGAAAATTATTTAATTTTTCTTTTATTGTTTTTGGATAATGAGGATTGCCCCAGGCTGCCCCAATAGGTTCTCCTACTTCCCATCCAGACCATCTGTCATGTCTTCTTGCACACGCATTCTTAAGTTCACTACATTTCTCAGTTTTATAAAGAATTAATGATTTTCCAGTAGATCCTCCTGTTTTAGCTTCTATTAATTTTTCTTTTTTAAAACCTTTTGATATCATTAAATTTACATTTTCTCTAACTTCTTCTTTTGTTAATATTGGTATTTTTTTAATATCCTCTGGAGATTTTATATCTTCAGGTTTTATTCCCGCTTTGTCAAATCTTTTCTGATAAAATTCATTGTTTCCATAAACAAATTCAATCATTTTTTTGAATTTATTCCATTGCTTTTTTTTAAGAGTAGGTCCTGAAAGAAATTGAGTTTTTTCAAGCTTTTTCCAGTACTTTCTTTTAGGATTATTTTTTAACAACATCCAGATTGGTTCTAAAATATTTCTACTTAATACAGGTACTAGTCTCATCCTAAATTCTTATTTTAAGCTTATTTATAAATTTAATTAGTTTGTTTCGAAATCTTTAAAAAGGGAATCATTTTAATTTTTATTATGTTAAAATTTGTTAAAAAATACACTAGTAGTTTTGATATTGAAAACGCCCAAGGAATTTTCAATAAAATCTTTTTTAGTTTTATGCTGAGTCTTCCTCATATTCTGCCTTGTTTGATATTAACTTTATTTTATCCTAAGCAGTTGATTGGAATATTTATTATTGGCTGGATTTTGCCTGATATATCTTATTTTATTTATGTAATTGCCCATAATTTTTTTCTTAAATTATTTAAGTTTGATTTATATAGTCGGAAGTCAGGAATAGTCAAACAACAAATCCAGAAACTTCAAAAACTTAACATAATATCAAAAGAAAAAATAAGATTTCATAAATCAATTGGAGGAAGTATGAAAGTAGCAGTGCATGTTTTGACTTTTGTGATAATTGTATTTTTATTATTAAATAAAGAGCATATTTTGTTTTTATCTGGTGCTATTCATATATTTTTAGATCTTTTGGGTTTTTAGGAATTTACAACCTGTTTCAAGAAAAAATAAACTTCATTTGAATTCTCTAAAACAAATTCTTTTCTAAAAACTATTCTGCACTTCTCTGCCCAGGTATAAGATGTGATAATATTTTTTGCTATTTTTATATTTATTTTCTTGAGATTATTTAACAGTTTAGTATCTTTTGCTAGTTTTGTATGGTGTTCACTATTATAAGAATTATGAAGGTAGTTAGTGAGTTTACTTAATTTTTGTTTATCAACATATAATTGAAATACAACAACATCTTTATTATCAAATTGATGTTTTATAGATAAATCTTTGCGTTTGGTTGTCATTAATTGAACTAAATGATGTGGCAAATAAGAAGTATCTGAAAAAAGTTGGGAAGGATTTCTTCTATCAGGTTCAATAATCTCAGTAGTAAAATCTTTGGATCTATATTTTTGAGCAGATATTGGGTGGAATAAGACTCTTTCTGATTTGATTAATTTATCTTTCCAAAGTTTAATTATTTGTTTTCCATTTTTTCTTGGTAATATATTATAATATGCTTGAATTATAAAATCAGTCAACCCTAACATAAAAAAACCCATTAATATTGGTTGTTTTATTCTTATTAAATAAAATAAAGGGATTACAAAGATTAAGGAAAACAATAAACCAACATAAACAAATAAGTAATGATGCAATCTTATTTTTTTTCTTATAAATAAAAATATAGTATTGCCCAAAGAAATTCCAAAAAAGATCATTATCGGTTGAATTAATAAATCTAGGTTTCTGAATCCTATTAGATAAGAAATCAATATAATTAAAGGCAATAATATCAATGGATTTACAATTTCCTTGTAATCTATTTTTAACATAAAAATTTGATAAAAGATAAAATATATAAATTTGATGGTAAAAATGTTAAATATGAAATCAACTCCTTTAATATCAGTAATAATTACAGTATTTAATAGACCACAATTCATATCTCAGGCAATAGATTCAGTTTTAGCTCAAACTTATAAAAATTATGAGATTATTTTGGTAGATGACGGCTCTACAAATAAGAACCTAAAAAAAGTTCTTGAACCTTATATTAAAAACAAAAAAATAAGATGTATATATCAGAAAAATACTGGTTTGTGGGGATCAAGAAATACTGGAATCAAAAACGCAGAAGGAGAATTTATAGCCTTTTTAGATGACGATGATTTATGGCTTCCTAAGAAATTGGAAAAACAAGTTCCTCTCTTTAAAGACAAACAAGTTGGATTAGTTTATAGCGGCAGGTATACTTTTGGTGAAGGGAAAAATAAAACAGATTTTAATAAATGTTATAAAGGTTGGATATTTGATAAATTACTTGAAGATCCTTTTATAACAGGATCATCTACTATAGTAAGAAAAGAATGTTTAAAAAAAGTTGGGTTATTTAAACCATATAAATTTGCCCAAGATTATGAATTGTGGTTGAGGATTAGTAAGAAATATAAAGCAGATTTTGTTTCTGAACACCTTGTAAAATATAGAGTACATTCTACTAATATAAGTAAAAAGAAAAAACCTAAGTATGTTATTTGGTATTTGAAGAATATTTTTAAAAGATTTGATGTGCCTAAAGAAAAACAAAAAATTATTTTATCTAAGACTCGTTCAAATTTTGCTTTTTATAAGGGATACAATTACAGAAAAACAAACAAATACAAAGCATTGTTTTATTACTTAATATCTATGTATTATACACTTCAAAGAAACACAACCCATGATCAAATATTAGCTATTAAAAAATTATTTAATGGTTATTATAAAAACAAATAATATTTTTTACAAAAACTATTTAAGCAACTATTTATCTCTTTTTTTATGCAGAATTTTAATTTAGAAGGGACATTATATTTTCCATGGGTTATGCTTAGAAAATCTTTAGCAATACCTCACTTCTCAGTTGCTGACATCAGTAAAATCTATTTTGCAAAACTTAAACATTATGGATTTAAAGGATTAGTCTTTGATAAAGATAATACTCTAACAGCCCCATATAAACTTGAAATCTATCCAACAATAATAGAAGCATTTGCTCAGTGCAGAGATGTCTTTGGAAACAGGATTGCAATAATGTCTAATTCTGCTGGAACAAACGATGATAGGAATTATCACGAGCAGGCAAGAGCAATAGAAGATGCCTTAGGAATTCCTGTATTAAGGCACACAAGAAAAAAACCATGGGGAATAAGAGCAGTAAGAAAATACTTTGGATGCGATCCTTCTGAATTAGCAATGTTTGGAGATAGAATATTCACAGATGTTGTTTTTGGAAACAGATACGGAATGTTAACAATTCATACAGCTTTATTGACAGAAGAAGGTGATAATCCAACAGCTGCTAAAGTCAGAAGCTATGAACTTCCTTTAGTTGAAAAATGGATAAAAAGAGGTAAAAGACCACCTCACCATGAAAAATACCATGCAGACATCTGCTTAGAAAGATTAATTAAAGTCAGCTAGGTTTTTCAGGAAATAACTGCCCTTCTCTTGCTTCATAACAAAAAGTAATCGCATCTTTTTCATTTCCATCTTCCAGCATGATTGAAAAATGTTCAAATAAATCATCTAAAAAACCATGCACATAATCAAAAGGTCTAACTCCTCTTTCTGTTAATTCATCATCTATTCTTCCCATAGGTACATTTAAATCCCTAAATACTCCCTCACAAATCCATCTTCCCCTGGAATCTTCACATGATGTATAAAATTGATTTGCGTAAAATAAAAGAACAACAGCATAACCATCTGCACCTTCATGTGCTTTTTTCAAAGCTTCTGCTAAATGAAAATCTCCTACTCTTTTGCATAAATCCATTCTGTCCATTTTTTAAAGAGGTTTTTCAAGTTTAGAAAATATTTCTTCTGCATCTTTTACTAATTTTTCATGATGGTGTTTTAAAAGTGTTACAGAACCAACACAAGATTGTCTGCATTTATCATACTCTGCCCTAACTTCTCTTGATGACTTGTAATCAGTTAGTCTGCTGCATTCACTGTTCAATTTCAAAACTCTATCTGCATCATTTTCTTTTGCACTTTTTACCATTTCTGCCAATAATTTATACATTAATTCTCTTTTAGATATAGGAATATAAACACCAGTTATTTGACGATAAGGTGTATCTGAGCCCTGCCAATTATATAGATTTCTTTGAACTCCTGGAATATGAACTCTTGCGCTAACAACTCCGTTTCTCCTTGAAATAAAATCTACTTCATGTCTATAACCTTTCATGTATCCATCTTCACGATGAAATCCTAAAACCAAAAAACGCTTTTCTCTCGCTATTGCTGCCATCTCTTCAATTTCTGCATCTCCAATATCAAAAGAGTCCATATTTATCCATTCATCAGCATCTACTCTTACAGAAGCATATCTTGCACTAGGTGTTTGAATAAAATGTTCTAAAGCAGATTCATAATCAGGAAATCCTATTGGTCTAACTACTTTTCCAAAACCTCCTTCTTCAGGAACATCGTCTGTGTTTAGGTTTTTACTTTTCTTTAATTCAATAAATTCATCCCGTGTAACTTCAACAAGCTTTAATCTTCTTCTCTCTATCATTTAAAAAATTATGAAGGGGATATTTATAAAATTTAAGAAAAAATAATAAAAAAAATTATTTCTTTACATACCCAATTAATATGCTTAATGCAACTACATTCAGATATGTTAAGAACATTGAAGCATAGTCAGCAAAAGCCATTCCAAATGCTAGAACTAAAACAAGATAGTCTAGTACAAGCAATTCAATATACCATATGATTCCTGTTGACCATCCTTCTTTTACAGTGTCTTTCTTTACTTTTCTAAAATATATACATGCTGCAATTGCAAAACCTACTGCACCTGTGAAAGACATTAATGCTGCAAACCAATCCATACTAACCAATGGTGCATTTGCTTCTACATCCCATATTAAAACACTTGCAATAAAAGGTACTGCCCATACTATTAAACCTAATAATAGTTTTTTAATGAATTTGTTCATTTTTTCTTCAGCCCCTCAAATGCTCTTAAGATTTCTAACGGAACACCTAAAACAACTGTGTTAGATTTGTCTGAGCTTAAGTCATTTAGAGTTTGTAATGTTCTTAGATGCAAAGCTCCTGGAGCTTTTGCCAATGTTACAGCTGCTTTTGCCATATTATCTGCTGCAATTACTTCTCCTGATGCTTTAATGATAACTGCTCTTTTTTCTCTTTCAGCTTCTGCTTCTTTTCCAATAGTTCTCTTTAATTGTTCTGGCAGTTCAACATGCTTTAGTTCAACAGATTCAACTTTAATTCCCCAAGGGTCTGTTGCTTTGTCTACTATTTCTCTTATTCTTTTGCTGATAGCATCTCTCTTTTGCAGTAATTCATCTAAAGTAACTTCTCCAACAACATCTCTCATTGTTGTTTGAGCTAATTGAGATACTGCATAATCAAATTTCTCTACTTCAATAACTGCTTTTCTAGAATCAGCAACATTATAATATAAAACTGCATTTACTTTTAAAGAAACAT
>JAHWIM010000045.1 GCA_019322535.1 Candidatus Woesearchaeota archaeon | reverse complement strand
ATGATTGAGGAACTTCCATAGTAAACCATTTTCCATACCATAAATAATCTTTCAGATTAAACAAACCAACAAATATAGCTAAAATAGCAACAACTGTATAAAACAAAGAAGTTAATCCAGCTACTCTTATTACACTAAATAAACCTAAGCCCATGAAAAAATAACTAATATATATTGAAGTTGTAAAAGCTAAACCAGCCCATAAAACTTTTTTCTTTTGTTTTGCAGCTAATATTGTTGCTAATAATATAATTAAAACAGCAAATGCACAAGGATTAATTGCATCAACAGCAGCTGCTCCAATAACAGCAGGCAGTGTTAATTGTTTTATATCAAATATCCCTGCAGGAGACTTATCATCTTCTATAATGCTCACTTCTCCTTTTACAACATCTAAAGGAGAAACACATCCTTCTTCCATACACCTCATTATTTCACTTTCAATAGACTCTCCAATCTTATCAGTAAATCCAACAAATATTTTCCTGTCAACAAAAGTTGTAGGAACTCCTTTTATCTCTGTTCCAAAAGCATCAGTAAATTGTTTAAACAATTCCCTATTTTCTTGATCAAAATAAATCTCATATCTTGTAACGTTTAACTCAGAATGTTGTTCTTCTAATTCTTCCAAGAAAATTTCTTCACTTGCACAATGAGGGCAGCCTTGTCCATAAAAAACAATAACATCAACAGGCTTGTGTTCAGGTGGACAAACTTCTTGTGCATAAACAAGACTACTGAGAACAATAAATAACATCAAGAAAATTAACTTCTTCATATCAAAAAAGAATTTTCACCAATATAAATATGTTTTGGTTACTTTAAGTTTAACTAAAACTAACTTTTAGCAAAGCCATTAACAAAACACCAATAACAAAAAATATGAATGACATCATAGATTTTCTAAAATCAGCTTCTTTATGTAATTCAGGAATTAAGTCACTGCTTGCAATGTAAATAAAACCGCCTGCTGCAAAAGCAAGTAAAAAAACAGTCATTCCTTCCATATAAGAATGAAGGAAGTAACCAACTATACCTCCAGCAACTGCCAAAATAGCAGTTAAATAATTAAAAAACAAAGCAGTTATTCGTTTAAAACCACCATAAACAAGAACACCAAAATCACCTATTTCTTGAGGCACTTCATGGAAAATAATAGCTAAAGTAGTTATCCATCCTAATTTAATATTCGTCAAAAAAGCAGCAGCAATAACTAATCCATCTATAAAATTATGAACACCATCTCCAATCAAATTCATATAAGTAAATGTATGAACTTTACATACTCCTTTATGGCAATGCCTCCAAAAAAGAACTCTTTCAATCAAGAAGAATAAAATAAATCCAAGTATTAAGGAAGTAAATACACTAAGAGCACTGCCTGATTCTAAACTCTCAGGCAATAAATGCAGGAAAGCTCCTCCAATCAAACCTCCTGCAGCAAAACCAACTAAAATTATCAATATCTTTTTCAACAGTTGTTTTTTCAAAGCTAAAGTAAAAATTCCAATAAAAGCAATCAAACTAACAACAATTGTGCTGATTAATATCAACAATAAAACATATTCCATAAAGAAAAAGTAATTTTAATGTATTAAAACTTTTCTAAAAAAACTTCCCTAACTTGCTTTGCTCTTTTGAAGCAGTTAAATCCTCTCTCTTATAACCAAGAACATTAAATATTCTTTCAACAGCAGGAACTACTTGATGTTCAATGTAATAATCAGCATCATAGCCTCCTTTTTCAACTTCATCAACTAATTCTGCCCTGTCTCTAATTATACCAGTACCAGTACCAACAATAAATTTAATCATAGAACCAGGGCCAACATCTTCTCCTTTTGCTTTTAATTTCCTTGCAACAGCTACATGAGGCCCAATAGCAGCATATTCTGAAATCTCTTTCTGTAGTTGAGTATAGATAACAACCTTATCATTAGGAATCCTCTTCTGTCTTAAATCATCAATAACTCCCCTAACATATTTTAGGGCTTTCTCAGGATCTCTCTCACGCAAAATAATATTTAAAACCTTTTCTTGCACTTCTTTTGCAATAAAACTCCAGTTTCTTCTTATAGTTTCAAAACCCTTTATCTTTATATTTCCATCTTCATCAATCAAAGCATATTTTTTCTTAGCACCATAAGGCCCTTCTTTCGCTGAAACAAATATTCCAGAAGGATAAAAGCCTTCAAATTCTAATTCCATTAAACCAGGTAATGAAGTATTAATCTGCTCAACAAATGCAAAAGCATCTTCTTTTGTTTTTTTCCCTAAATCCATCATTACACTGTCTGTATCTCCATAAAGAACGTTGAATTCTTTTTCTTTTGCCTTATCAATCACTTTTTGGATGTAATGCCTCCCATAAGCAGTTACTGACTTTGCACATTCAAGACAATACCATCTTGCTGCATAAAATCCAAGATAGCCGTAAAAGCTATTTGCCAATAATTTCAAGCTTTCACTTCTGGCCTCTAAAAGAGGGTCTTGTTTTTTCTTCATAATCTCTTTAACCCTCATTCTTCTGGTAATCAAATCTTCAATTATTGAAGGAATAAACCCTTTTTTGTTTTTGCAGAACCAGTAAGGCTCATCAGGAACTTTTGCTTTTCCCTTGCAGCAATCACAACTTAAAGTGCTTAAACCAATATTATGAGAAGCGATAATAGTAGGATACAGGCTTCTAAAGTCAAAAACAACAACTTTGTTGTATAAGCCAGGCTTTGGCTCATAAACAAATGCTCCTGTATAAGTGTGTCTTTGTCTTTCTGAAATCTCTTCATAATGAGGTTTGTTAGGGGCAATCTCGTTAAACTCCTGCACTTGCTTCATAATAAACCATTCAACTAATTGAGAAAAACCCATTCTGTTAACATCATAAGCAGGCAGACCAATTAATTTAACAAGCTCGTCAATGATATGATAAATCTTTTTAAACAAATTTAAAGTAAGCTTTGCATCTTGAAGATTATATTTGCAAAACTTAGCAAGTTGTTTAGGATCTTTATCCCATGCTTCTGTTAAATTATCTAAATCAACTTCATCTTTTCCTTCTCCTAATAGTTCAGAAGCAACTGCTTCTAGACTATAGCTGTCTGTTTCTAAGCTTCTTCCTAAAATCTTTTTTACAAATTTAAAAACATCTAAATGAACAATTCCAGTAAGTTGTATTTGCTTTGTCTTGCCTCTCATAAATTTAATAAGAGAATGATCTAAACCCAAATCCAAATTAATCTTATACTTTTTAGCCCTTGTGATTATATAAGGAAAGTCAAAACCATCTGAATAATATCCAACTAAAACATCTGGTTTGTAATGCTCAATAACCTCTTTAAATCTTGTAATTAAATCAATCTCTCCATCAACAAATTCAATATAATCCTCTTCTGTTTTAAATCTCTTCCAAGTTATAACCTTCTTGTAATCCTCGCCGTAAAAAGCAACCATAATAATAGGGTATTGCTCAGGAACAAATCTTTTTCCTGAAGGATTATAGGTCTCTATATCAAAAGACAATACTTTAGGTTTTTTAATAGTATTAGAACTTACTTGTTCTATCTTCTCTGCTTTAAGAACAGGAACCTTAACATCAGCAATCCTAATAAATTCTCCTTCTGCCTCAACCAAACTTAAAGGAGTTATTTTTTTGTCAAGCAAATATCTTCTTACAAAAGGAATGTCATATTCATTTATAGACTTAATAAGCTCCCACTCTTTTATAACAGACCTTATAACAGGAACATCAGAAGGAATCTTTGCATAAACCTTAACAGCTTTAACCTTATTTCCTAAATGTTTTTTATCAACAACCTCTGTTTCCTCAACTTTTACTGTTCTCTCTTTTTCTTCAACTTCGATCTTAACAATCTTTTCTCTAAATAAATCAATATTATCCTGGTTTTTTAGAATGACAAAAAAATAAGGTGTAAATTCCTCATCAACAACACAAACCTGTTTTCCATCAGTTGTTCTGCCAAATAGATAAATCCTTAGTTTCTCTTCTTCAACTTTATAAGTTATATCCAAAGGATAGAACTGTATTTTATCTGCCATTATCTAAGAATAAAGTACTGAAATAAATAAAAGATTTTACAGATCTTTAGCCATGACTGTTTTTCTTCCATTAGCTTTAGCTCTTTCCATTGCTGTCTTTAACATCTCTTCAACTTTTGAGTTAAGAGCTGGAGCCAAATCTCCTGAAACATTAAACCCTTCTAAAACAGATTTAATCTTTGCTTTTACTATTATCATAAATTTACACCCCCTTGCTGTGTAATAATCACTATTTCTATATAAAGATTTCGGCTGAAACCCCAAAATTCAAGCATCTCAAGGCTTATACCATATCACGAACACAAAATTTATATACTAAACTTGTCAAATGTTTATAAACATGAGTGTGAAAAAAGGGTGTTTTTTATTTTTTGTAGTTTTTTTCCTTCTAAGTATATCTATTAGTGCTTATGAATATCAAACATGTGGGGGCGCTGCAGTTCCTTTTGGTCCTTATACCTGGTCTTATATTATGGGTTATAGGTTTACTCCTAATGCAGATGGACAAGTAACTGAGCTATGTGGTTATTTTAGTGGAACAAAGACAGTTAAAGTATGGGCTGTCTCAGGATATACTGAACTTGGCTCAGCAACTGTTGTTGGAAATGCTCCTACTGGTTGGGGGGCTTGTACTCCTCTTGGAACTCCAATTAGTCTTACTAAAGGAACTGACTATTATGTTGGTGTATGTCTGCAAGGAAGCGGAGGCTATTACCGTACTGGTGAAACAATGCCTTACACCCCATGTAATAATGTTAACATAACACATAGTTTTTATTATTCAACTTCAGGATGTACACTTTCAGGTATAACAGGCACATCAACAACTCTTATGTATGGTATGGCTGATATAAAATTTGGTGCTTCAGCTGGAAATACTGCACCTACACAAGGAACACCTATTTTAAATTCTTCTTTAGGAACAAACACAACAAATGAGAATTTGACTGTTTATAATCAATCAACATCTGATGCTGAAAATGATACTGTTAAGAATGTAATTAATTGGTATGTAAACGGAACATCCATTGCTGTATTGAATATGCCTTTTGAAGGAAATAATGGAAGTGAAAACATATCAACAAAAGATTATTCTTCTAATGGAAATAATGGAAGTGTTACGAGTGCAACATGGAGTTCAACTAGTGGTTATGACAGTAGAGGAGCTTATGATTTTGATGGTGTTAACGATTATATTAATATGAGTGGTGATGCTAGTCTTAATTTAAGAGATGCTATTACTATTTCAGCATGGGTAAATGGTGTTGGTGATAATTTCTCCTCAGCAAGTAGAACAACAACATCTTATGACAAACAATCTGTACAGTTTCAGGTTGTTGGAGATAAGATATATTATGTATGGCATGAAATTGATAGTGCAATATTTGGTAATGAGCAGATCTGGACAGCTGTGATGAATACAGATGGAACAGGATGGACAGCTACTCAGAGAACAACATCAGGTTATGATAGCGTAGCACCACAGCTTCAAGTTGTTAGAGATAAAATATATTATGTATGGCATGAAACCGATAGTCTAGGTTATACTCAAATCTGGACTGCTCATATGAATACAGACGGAACAGGATGGATGCCTACTAAAAGGACATTCAGCAGTTATAACAAAGAATACCCACAGATGCAGGTTGTAGGAGATAAGATATATTATACATGGGCAGAGAGAGATAGTGGTTATTATCTTCAAATCTGGACTGGTGAGATGAATATTATGGGAATAGGAGGAATGAATGCAACAAAGAGGACAACATCACTCTTTCAGAAAACAAGGCCACAGCTTCATGTTGTTGGAGATAAGATATATTATACATGGCATAAATTATTTGGTTCTAGGTATCAGATAGAGACTGCTGATATGTACACAAATGGAACAGGGTGGAATGATACACAGAGGACAACAACACTTTTTAATAAAATGAATCCTCAACTTCAGGTTGTTGGGAATAAGATATATTATACATGGGATGAATATAGCGGTGGTGGTTATTATCAAATATGGACTGCTGAGATAAATACAGATGGAACAGGGTGGACAGCTACTCAGAGAACAACAACATCTTATAATAAACGATTTCCACAGATGCAAATTGTTGGAGATAAGATGCACTTCACATGGACTGAATCTGATTGGAGTTTTAGCCAAATCTGGACTGGTGAGATGAATATAAATGGAACAGGATGGAGTGCAACACAGAGAACAACATCAGCCGTTAACAAAGGATATCCTCAGATGCAGGTTGTTGGAGATAAGATATATTATGCATGGGAGGAATATAGTACTTATACTCAAATATGGACTGGAGAAATTGGTTCAAACATTATCAGCAAAGGAGATTTTTATGGTATTGGAATAACAAACAACAAAGTAAAAGCATTCATTGATGCTGGTGTTGATGGATTTAAATATAACGCAGAAGCAATAAACTATACAGCAGGTGCTGCAGTTGAATCAACTATAAGCGCTGGCTGGAATTATATTTCAATGACATATGATAAATCAAACTTAAAGCTTTATATCAATGGAAATCTCAAAGGAACATCATCAAACTTTACAGAAAATATAAACAGAAACACATTTGATCTTATAATAGGAACTGAAGATTTCAACGGTTCAATAGATGAAATATTAATATTAAACAGGGCTTTATCAGCACAACAAATCCAAGCATTATATAATAACAGAACAGATTTGATTGTTTCACAAGAAACATCTGTTGGAGATATATGGAAAGCATGCATTACTCCAAATGATGGAACATTAGATGGAAATGAAACTTGTAGTAATAATTTAACTATAGTTTCAGCAAACCAACCACCAATACATGGAACACCAATCCTTAACTCAACTTATGGAACAAATTATACAACTGAAAATTTAACTGTTTATAATCAATCTACTTCAGATCCTGAAAATGACACTGTTAAAAATATAATTGATTGGCGTTTATTTGGAAAATCAAATGCAGTATTGAATATGCCTTTGAAGGAGGAAGCACTTCAAGTTTTACAAAAGATTATTCTAGTTATGGAAATAATGGAACAGTTTCAGGAGCAACATGGAACTCTAAAGGAGGTTATGATGGGAAAGGAGCTTATAGTTTTGATGGAAATGATCATATAGCATTATCTTCAAATATTACACTATTTAGTGGAGGTTCTATAAGCATTTGGCTGAAGAAGAGAGATAGTACTGATACTTTAACTTTATTTTTAGGAGATAGTGATGATTATGATGATTGGCTTGGTTACAGAGCAGCAAGTAATGATTTTGCAATAGAATTTTCCAATACTGGAACAAATTATTTCTTAAGTTACACAGGAGTTACAGAAACTAACTGGAATCATTTTGTTTTTTCATTTAGTAATATAAATGGATCACATTTCAATTTAACTCTTTATGTTAATGGAGTTTATGAAAACTCTTTATCTTATGCTGCAGATACTTTTAACATAAACAGAATAGGAAGAGGATATGTTAGTGGTCATTTTAATGGAACAATAGATGATTTATTAATATTCAGAAAGCCTGTGTCAGCAGAGCAAATCCAAGCATTATATAATAATAGAACTGATTTGATTGTTTCACAAGAAACATATATTGGACAGGTTTGGGAAGCATGCATTACACCAAATGATGGAAATCAAGATGGACTAGAAAAATGCAGTAATAATTTAACTATACTCTCAGCTCCTGTAAACAACCCACCAATACAAGGAACACCTATTCTAAATTCTTCATTAGGAACAAACATGGCAAATGAGGATTTGACATGCTGGGCAAATGCAACAGATGCAGATGGAGATAACTTAACTTATGATGGAAATTGGTATAGAAATGGAAGTGTTTTTGGAAGCGGCTTTGTTCTCGCAAACCAATTAGAAGGAGTGCTTGTCTTGGTTGATACTCTTGACAGCAGTAATACTTCAGTTGGAGATATTTGGAGCTGCAGAGTAAGAGCTTATGATGGAACAAACTATAGTAATTATAGTATGAGTAATAATTTAACAATTGATTATATATGGAATACTTCACTAACTGATGCAATAAACGATGCAAATGCTACAGGACAATGGGATTTAGAAGAAGCAAAAAAAAGAATAGAAACAAATGGAAATAATTATTCACATCATAAAATTGTATTCCAAGATACAACTTTAAACACAAGCTGGTTTAATATAACTCCAACAGGAGATGAATATTGGTTAAAATTAATTTTCTTTGACGGAGATCCTAATAACCAATCTCAATGGTGGACTGCGCCATATTACTGCGGATATGTATTTTATAACAAAGAATCAATTAATGATGCAAGAACACATATTGCATTTACATATACTGTTTTAGATTTAGTAAGTAATCAATATGTTTGTGATGGAAAAGATGAAACACCTATAACAGATGTTGATTTTGATTTTAATTATTCCAACACTAGAAATGAAGGTTCAACAACAAATGCAAAATTAACAATAGACACTGTACAGGATTATATAGATTATGCTTTTAATACAAATATACTTCCAGAGTCTGCAATTCTAGTTGGAGCTTATACAGGACAAAGAGGTTCTGGAGTATTGAATGATAAAATGACAGCAAGGTGGTTTGTAACACATGTAACTACTTCAACACCAGGGACACTAGCTGAAGAAGGACATTTAGGAGATATAGTGGGAGGTTATCCTATTCCAGAGTTTCCCCCTTATGTACCTCCTGTAGGTATTGTAGCAATAATAATCATTATACTTTTATATACTATAAAACACAATAAGAGTAAACATTAAGATGATAAAACATAATAAAATCAAAAAACATGAAAAAAAGGTATTTATTGCTTTTCTTGTAATATTAATAGCAGTGATAATCTTTCTAAAATATACTATAGATCCAAAGATGTCTGTAGGTCTAAGTTTAAGAGACCCAGAGTATGCATATACTCAATCAGTCAGAGACACTGAGATACAAGATTGTGAAAAACTGCCTTTAGAAACTCAGCAGCAATCATGTATAGAAACAATAGTAAGATTATCAGATCTAAAAGAGGAAAAATATTATTTATATGGAGATGATGAAAACATATTACGAAGATATTGGAATATATTAGGAGACCTCGCTAAAGAATCAAGAAGTTGGCTTTATGGTGGAGTTCAAGAAGAACAAAAAATAGAAGACCATCCATTAGTGCCAGAAAGAGAACCAGATTATTCAACTTATGGTGAAGGAGAGATAAATAAAACAGAAAATTATACAAGATACGGCGAATAATCACCTATGCCCATACCAGAAAACTAATTTATTTTTTAATTTCTTATCTAATCTAACAAAACCTTCTCTTTCAAATTGACATATATCTCCTTCTTTTAATTTAGAAATATCCTTCTCAGCTAAACCTTTTCTCAAACTTTTATCTGGCATCAGCAAATCAACTTTAATTAAATCAGAAACAGGCAACCAATGTATTATCTTAGAGCCGTTTTCTTTAAACTTTGCATATTCAGCAGAATCAAAAACAAATTTATTTCCCTTTTTAACAAAATTCAAGCAGTCCATTAATCTAATCAATTCACCAGCTTTAAAACCTTTCAAATCTTCAGCAGAAATGTAAAATTTCTCGCCAGTTTTAAATTTTCTTTTTCCTTTTTTTGGGTGGTCAGGATGTAAATCTAAACTCACTTCTTGCGAAGGAGCTCCTTCAACAGTAATCTCTTTTGGATTATCAACAAAAAAATACCTATCAGAAATAGGATCTAAAACTTCTTTATTGAAATGATTCAAACTTTTAAAGAATTCTTCTTTGCTAACTGTTTTATCAGCCTGACTAACACCAACATCCAAAGCATATTTAATAAAAGCATCTGGTTGATAACCTCTTCTCTTCAAAGCAAGTAAAAAAGGCAGCCTTATATCATCCCATCCTGTATATTTTCCTTCTTCAATTAATTTTTTTGTTTCACTAGCACTTAATCTTAAATCTTCAAAATTAATCTTTCCAACAAACATTGTTTCTGGAACTGGTTTCTTAAAATATTTATACAAATACTCCTGTCTTTTTGCATTATCTGCATGGTCTTTTGCCCTTATAATATGAGTCATTCCAGATTCAACATCATCAACAAAAACAGCAAAATTCATCAAAGGCCAAACTCTAAATTCAGTTCCTTTTCTTGGATGTACATGCTCATTAATCCTCATCAATGGAAAATCCCTCATAGCAGGATTCTTATGGTCAATGTCTGTTTTTAATCTTAAAACAGCTTCTCCTGGTTTATAAGAAGAAAACATTTTATTATATCTTTCATGCTGTTTTTCAGCACTTAAATCCCTGCAACTACATGCTTTTCTCTCAAAAATTAATGTTCTCCATTTATCAGAATCACATTCACAAACATATGCTTTGCCCATATCAACCAATTTTTCAGCATAATCATAATATGATCCCATCCTGTCTGATTGTATTATTACTTCTGATATATTGTTTTTAGTAACCCATTTTGCATCTTCTGGCAATAATGCATAAGCAGGCTCATAAATATTTTCAGGATTAGTGTCTTCAATTCTTAAGATTAATTTTCCATTATAATTTCTGCAATATTCTGAATTCAATGAAAGAGGATAAGCATGGCCCAAATGCATTGGTCCAGATGGACTAGGAGCTAACCTCATAATCACTTTTCCTTTAACATTTTTTAATTCAGACAATCCTTTTTCCTTAACTTTTTTCTTTTCTTCAAGCAGCTCAGGAGCAATTTTCTTTAGTTCAGAAATCTGATCTTCAACAGAAATCTTATTTACTTCCTTAACAACTGCTTGAATATCTTTACTAATCTCCTTTAGCTTGCTCTTCAATTTAGGATCTTCAGAAATTAGTTTGCCAATAATAGCTCCAGGATTAGCTTTTCCATTAAACTTTATAGCATTCTGCAGTGCATATTTGCGAATTATCTCTTTTTTCATATTCTAAAAACAGAACCTCATACTATTTAAATTTATTTAAAACAAAAGGTTTATATATCCTAATTTATCTAATTTAAACAGGTGATACTCATGGCTCAACAAAGAAAAACTCAAACTATTCCAAAAGCACCTGCTGCAAGAATATTAATGAATGCAGGCGCAAAAAGAGTTTCAGCAAGTGCTGCTCAATCTTTTTCAGAAGTTATTCATGACATTGCAATGAAGATTGCAGAGCAAGCAGTAAGAGTTGCAAAACACTCTGGCAGAAAAACAGTACACGAAGGAGATATTAAGTTAGCTGCTAGATAATTATCTAATCTCTCTTAACCAAAGCAAACCAATTCTTATCATTAATTTATTAAATCTGTCAGAAATCCTATAGGTTTTCTTATAAAGATCATAATCTATTAAACCCATGCTTTTCATAGGTGTTAAAATTCTATCATAAAACTGTCTTTTGTTGTAAGAAATCTTAGAAGCTTCTTTCTTAAACGGAATCTTTGACTGTGTAGAATCAACTAAAGTCCCTTCATGCAGCTGAGTTGCAAATATAGACATCTCTGTCTTGCCTATTTCCCCACCATTATCTTTTATATGTTTAATTAATAGTTTAGCAACTGTCTCTTGCTGCCCAGTTGCAAAGATAATCTTGAAAATATCTTCAGGTAAATGAAATTGATCAAATAAGATAACCATATTTTACCACCCCAATAAAAAAGAGAAAGTTATCCTCCTATATAAATGTTACTTTTTTGTATACTAGAGTAGAGTAGTGTTATATTTGTAGTTTTGTATACCTTTAGGCAATAAATTCTGTGGACACACAGAATTTGAGAAAATTGTTAGGAACTGACAATTTTTGATAAATAGCTTTTTATATTAAAACTAAATCATAATCATTAGGGGCTGGTAGTTTAATCTGGTAGAATATTCGGCTGGCAGCCGAGTGATTCTGGGTTCAAATCCCAGCCAGTCCATAAAAAAATGAGAATATACTTTGTAACAACAAACAAACACAAATTCCAAGAAGTAAAAGACATTCTTAAAGATTATCCTATTGAATTAGAACAACTAGATATGAGTTATGAAGAAGATCATGACTTAAGCATGGAAGGTATAGCAAAAAAAGCAGCTAAAAAACTAGCAGATGAATTACAAAAACCAATTGTATTAGAAGATACTGGATTATTTTTTGAAGCTTATGAAGGATTTCCAGGAGCATTACCTAAATTTGTAATAAATTCAATTGGATTCAAAGGAATATTCAAGTTATTAAATGGAGAATCAAGAAAAGCTTATTTTAAAACAGTTGCTGCTTTTTGCGAGCCAGGAAAAGAGCCTGTTTTATTTGAAGGCATAATGAATGGAATAATCACAGAAAAAGTTCATAATCCAGAAAAAGATGAAATGCCTTATGATAAAATATTTGTTCCAGAAGGATATGACAAAACAATATCTGAAATTCCTTTTGAAGAAAAGAAATCTTATTCACAAAGAGGAAAAGCATTTAGAAAGTTCGGAGAATATATAAAGAAACACAAAATTTAATAATCACTAAAAAATCCATAATATAAAGGGGTGACAGTGAGGTGTTTTGTATTGAAAAAGAATAATTCTAAAAAACCAGCAGTAATTGGTCACAGAGGAGCTAAATTTCATGCTCTTGAGAATACAATTAATGCAATAAAAAAAGCTATTGTGTTAAAGGCAGATATGATAGAACTTGATATAAGATTGACAAAAGATAATATTCCAGTGCATATCCACAACAGAAAAATAAACAAAACAACAGACGGCAAAGGAAGAGTATCTAAACTTACATTAAAAGAAATAAAAAAATTCAACAGCAATGGAGAAAAAATACCAACACTTAACCAAGTATTAAGAAGTTTTAAAGATCAAAAATTCCTTTTTGACATAAAAGAATTTAAAGCAATATTGCCAACTTTAAAAGTCATCTATAAAAACAACGCAGAAGATAGAGTAGTAATAGGTTCAAGAATAGCAAAAGGATTAAAACTAGTAAAACACTTTAATCCACAAATCAAAACAGCAATAATCTATCGTTTTCCTATTAGAAATAACATAAAACTAGCAAAAAGATTTGGAATAGAAGTAATACAGCCCCATTATTTTTTTGCAACAAAAAGAATAATCAAAAAAGCGCATGAAAATAATCTAAAAGTAAATGTGTGGACAGTTAATAATAAAGACAGAATACAAAAACTAATTGAAAATGGTGTTGATAGCATAATAACTGATAATCCGAGCTTAATAAGGGGTGTTAAGAATGGATGATTGTATTTTTTGTAAAATAATAAATGGAGAAATTCCTGCTTCAAAAGTATACGAAGATGAAAAAGTATTAGCTTTCTTAGATATTGCTCCTGTTAACAAAGGCCATACATTAGTTATTCCAAAAAAACACCATGAAACATTACTAGATATGCCTGACAACTTATTAGCAGATGTAATGAAAGCAACTAAAAAAGTGGCAAAAGCAGTAATAAAAGCAGCAAGAACAGATGGATTTAACATAATGCAAAGCAACAAGCAAACAGCAGGCCAAGTAGTTCCTCACTTTCATTTACATATTATACCTAGGTTAGAAAAAGATGGCCTAAAACATTGGCCTGGAAAAAAATATGAAGAAGGAGAAATGGAAAAAATAGCTGCTGACATTAAATCTTTGCTTTAAAATAAAGAAACTTTTATAAAATAATTAAATAATTTCTGTTTATATGCCGGTGTAACTCAGCCTGGTTAGAGTGTCACATTATAAGTAAGACAAAGCTCATAAGAGTTGAGCGATGAGGCTTATGCCGATGATTAATCTCAACTAACCACTGAGAGACGTGGAACTTGGCAAGGAAGAAGTCAAGCACGAAAGTCGTGCGTTCAAATCGCGCCACCGGCATTTTTCTTCCATTTTTTATATTTATTCATATGTTTTGAATTAACAAAACCTATTTTAGATCTAAATAATTCTAAATTTCTTTTTCCATTAAATTGAATCCTATAAAGAGTATTCCAAGTACCTTTTGATTTATGACTAACATAAAGTTTCCCATTCAGATCTAAAGAAATCAAATAATTCAAAACTTGCTGTAATATACTCTTAGAAATACTTGAAAACTCAATTCTTGGATATACAATTCCATTATTATTAGTTATAACTAAACAACCATCTGTAGCAAAATAACCTTTAACAAGAGAAGCATAAAAATTGTTATCAAAAGAATTAGAGATACTCAAAGAAGTTCCTTTTTTACCAATAGGCATCCCAATTTTCTTAAAAAGATTAAATAGACGTTTATCAGAAAAATTGATCTCAATAGAGTTTTGATCTTTCTTATATCTAATTTTACAGTCCTTGCCTCTTAATTTATTGAAAAAAGGCAAGAGATACTCAAAAAAAGATAAATCATCAATCCTATTTCCTGAAACTACAACAAAATATCCTTTTCCAGTTTTACTTAAGCAACCATCCCCTAACAGAACACCATATAATAAAGCAAGATCCTCTGACATTCGCGTTGGAAGTTTTAAATTAGATTTCATTTTAAGATAATATATTATGGGAAAGTTAATATATAAGTTCTACGCCAGAATGTCCAGTGGTTAGTGAGAATGTCTCGTCACCGCCACTTTTTTAAAAATGGTAGGAATAAGCTCAAAAAACTGCCAAACAAAAGGCCAATGGTTAGAATCTTTACTAAAAAAAGGATTCAAACTTGTAGAAATAAATCACAGATGGACTTCTTTGCCTTTCGATGATCAATCAATAAAACGTAAAAAAGATATTCTAAAAAAATATTCAGCTATCGTCACTATTCATAGTGGAACAAGTGATTTATTGCATAAAAACAGATTAATATATCAACAACAAAGATTATTATTAAAAGCAGAGATCATTTTTGCAAATAAGATAAAAGCAAAAACAGTAAGTTTTCATTTTCCAAAGTACTTAGATCATAAAAAAGACAAGAACATGATTCATAAATTCTTGAAAGAGATATTATCTTTTGCTAAAAAATACAAGATTCCATTATTGATTGAAAATGATTCAAATGGACCATGGACAACTGCAGAAGATTTCCTCCCTTATCTTAAAAAATACAAATCATTGAAATTCCTACTGGATATTGGCCATTTAAACAGATCAACAAAAGCAGGACTAGTAAGCTCTGAAAAAGAGTTTATTGAAAAAATGAAACCTTATATTAGATATGTTCATGTTCACTCAAACAAAGGAATATATGATGACCACATTGCATTAGGTGATGGCAATATAAAAAAAGAGATCATTTTGCCATTATTAAAAAAACTAAAAATCAAATATTGGATAGTAGAAACTGATTTAATGAAAAACGCTTTAAAAACAAGACAAGTTCTAAAAAAATTTGGAATAAAATAATGAAAAAAAGAAAAAAAAGTAAACGCCAGCAGCAGGACTTTCGACAACTAGTTGCGAGTGTTTAGCGAGCACGTGTGGCTTTACGCCGCACTTTGCGTGTCAACCGAGCGTAACCAGTTGATTTCGAACCTACAAGGGCAAAGCCCAGTCGCTTTCGAGGCGACCGCACTACCAGATTATGCGATGCTGGCACAAATTCTTAGAAATAAAATTTCTTTAAATACCTTTCCAAAACATTAATAAATAACAAACTCTATCAAATCAAATATGAAACAAAAGATGTTACTGCATGTCTGCTGCGCACCTTGTGCAACGCATGTAATCAATGAATTAAAAAAAGACTATGATCTAACATTATATTTTGTTAATCCAAATATCCATAAAGAAGATGAACATAAAAAAAGACTAAATGAAGTTAAAAAACTTGCATTTAAACTAAAACTGCCTTTGCTTGTAGGAAGATACAACATAGACAAATGGTTTAATGCAACAAAAGGCCAGGAAAAAGAAAAAGAAGGCGGCAAAAGATGTTCTACTTGCTTTTATTTAAGATTAGAGGATGTTGCTAAGTTAGCCAAAAAAAACAAATTCCATTCATTCACTACAACATTAACAGTAAGCCCTCACAAAAATTCAACTGTTATTAATCTTATAGGAAAAAGACTCAAAGACAAACATAAAGTAGATTTCTTAGAAGCAGATTTCAAAAAAGGTTATAAAAAAAGTATAGAGTTAAGCAAAAAATACAATTTTTACAGACAAAATTATTGCGGTTGTTTATATTCAATCAGATGATTTTTTCTTTCTTATTTTCCATAAATTCTCAGCCATATTCGCAACTTCTTCTTTATCAACACCTTGTGTTCTTGTCTGCGGCTTAGTTTCTTTTTTATTCTTTACTTTTTCCAACATTTCTTCTACAAATTTATCAGTTTCTTCTGTCATAATATTAAATAGAAAAAGCAACTATATAAATTTTATTCAGGAATCCAATGTAGGTAATTTAATCCTTCCAATTTTAACGTATTTAGGATCCCCTTTAAAAAGATGTCTCGCCTTATCATAAATCTCCATAACACCTTCATAAGTATGTAATTCGCTTATTGAAAGATTATGATGAATCCTAGTAATTGCTTCAGCATATAATGGTTCCAAAGGGAGTACTTTGACTTGTGGATGATTTCTTGCATAATCTTTAATAGGCACCGTATTACCAAGTATTATTTCATCAACAATTCCTTTATCAAACATCTCTTTCATCTTTTCTTCATACCCTTTTCCTAAAGATGGATGAAAAAGAAAAGCTCTAACACTTTTTGCACCCCCATTTCTACAATTTGTCGCAGCTGTTTCTAATGTTCCTAAAGTATCTCCAATATCATCAATAATTATAACATCATAACCATCAACTGAAATTGATAAATCTGCGCTTTCAACCTCGTCATCTTTCTTTCTTATCTTGTCAGCAGAACCAGATTTAATGTTCAGAGTTAAATCCTCTAATCCTTCTATATCTCTAACTTTCCCCTCACCATCATAATTCAAGAAGTTTTCAATTTTCCTAACTCTTTTCGCACCCCCTTCATCAGGAGAAAGAACTGCAACTCTTTCTTTATCTTGATAATTTCTAAGAATATAATTTGCTGCAACAGCTCTGAATTCTAAATCCTCAAAATAAACACCGCATGCATTATACACCATCTCAACACTTTCAGCATGAATCGCTCCTGTTAACAATGTTTCAGCACCAAATACTCCTAATGATCTAGCCCAAACAAGTGTTGGAGCTGCTTTTCTTGGTTCTGTTCTTCTTTCTCCTCTTGCACCAAAAGCATACGGAAAAACCACAACAGGGCCATTTTTATGACTCCCTCCCCATATAACACCATCAAGAAACAGTTCAAGTTCATATTTTCTTTCTCCTAATGGATCAATATAACTTTGAAAAACAAATATTTTCTTGTTTCTCACACTTTCTTTAATTTCTGGATCTGTTTCTCCATCCTTAAATTTTTTTATATCTACTTCTGAAGGCTTTATGCCAAGAATTTTACAAATATTTCTAGAAAACTTTGTGTTTGGGTTTGTTGCAAGCAGTTCTGCTCTTCGTTTTTCTTCCTCTTCACGAGATAGCCCTTCTGGTATAGCTCCCTCTGGTAAAGGAGATAAATCATAAACTGCTAGTTCTAAATCACTATTCAAATTGTTCCCCCAAAACAAAGAAGATTAAGACCATTTAAAAATATTTATACACTAGAAGATATTAATTCAAATAATACTTTAAAAGATTACTAAATCCACAACCAAGAGAACCTATTCCTATCATCTTAAGAAGTTTATTTCCTAAATTAGAATGTTTTGGGTCTGTCATTTGATATAAAATCATCATATAGCTCACCAATATTAATTCATCAACAACACTGCCTAAACCAACTCCAAATCTCTCATACAATCCATTAGCCATATCATTTGTTTCATAAAAACGGCCGCTTGCTAAAGCTAGGGCTGTGCTTAAAGAATCTGCTGCTCTTCCACCAATATACATTAAAATTGATTGTAAACTACTATCTTTTTCTTCCCTGTAAGTTAAACTCTCTTGATCCATAGCTAGAAAATCTTCATCAGTCATACCAATAACTTCTGGTTTTTTTGGTTTCTTAACAGGTGAACTAATATCATTAACTATTACATCATTTAAAACTGTTGTTTCCATATTAGAAAATAAATTAATGTTTTATAAAAAACTAATGCAAAATCAACATAGCATCTCCAAAACTAAAAAATCTATATTTTTTCTTAACAGCAATCTTGTAAGCATCTAAAATCTTTTTTCTTCCAATAAAAGCGCTGACTAACATCAGCAATGTAGACTTTGGCAAATGAAAATTAGTAATCATTGCATCAATTTGAGTCTTAAATTTATATCCTGGTTTAATAAAAAGTTCAGTTTCTCCTTTCTTAGCAATTATTTTTCCATTCTTATCAGCAACAGACTCTAGTGCTCTAACAGAAGTAGTTCCAACTACAACTAATTTTCCTTTTCTTTTGTTAATAATATCTGCATTATTTTTATCAACTTCAAAATATTCAGAATGTAAATTACTTTTATTAATATCCTTTACAGGCAGAAAAGTTCCAAAATCAACATGCAGACAAACCTTTGCAATCTTAACTCCTTTTTTCTTAATCTTATCTAATAATCTTTTAGTAAAGTGAAGTCCTGCTGTTGGTGCTGCAATAGAGCCTTTTTTCTTAGAATAAACAGTTTGATACTGTTCTTCTCTTTGCAATTTTCTTTTGACATAAGGTGGTGTTGGCAATACTCCTATTTTCTTCATAATTAAATTGACATTTGTATTAAACTCAACAATAAATGATTCTTTCTCAATTCCTATAAGTTCTCCTGAATATTTCCCAAATCTCATCTTTGTCCCAATCTTAGGATTTCTTATTTTTAGAATACATTTGCATTTATTTTTATTGAATTCTCTAACAATAAGTTCAACTTTACCACCAGTTAATTTATTGCCTTTTAATTTTGCAGGAATTACTTTTGTTTCATTTATTACTAAAACATCTCCTTTTTCCAAATAATCAACAATATCATAAAATCTTTTATGTTCAATTTTATCATTAATAACCATTAACCTAGAATTATCTCTAGGACAAACAGGTTTTTGCGCAATAAACTCTTCTGGCAGATTATAATCAAAATCTTCTAATCTCATAAAAATAAAGAAAAAGAAGTAAAATAAAAATCTATTTATTTTACATATCTTCTATAAAAATCTGCAATAAAGATATTCTTTGTAAATGCACCAGCAGGTAGTCCAACTAAAATAATGATCATTACAAAGAATATAATTTTCAGCAATATACTCTTTAAAATCACCATTATATATTCTCCTAGATTATTGAATACTGGTGCAAGTTTCTTAACCTCAAAATAAGAAGCAACTGTTTCTTTATTAAAGAAATTTACAGCTAGAATTGGAACAACAAATATTAGTAAAAACAATATTCCTAAAAAACCCATAGGAGTTCTTCCTAATACAGAATTTAAAATTCCCAATACAATCATGAATGGAATTGACTTAATAAACATTATAAATCCTAAACCTAAACTTTTGCCAAACTTAAATTTAGGAAGTCCTTTAAAATCACCATTGCTAAAATGTTTAACTATTCTTATACCATAGCCATATAATGCAAACCATCCAATTATTGGCAATAAGAACCACAGTATATTAAATAAACCAACTGCTCTCTTAAAGGGATATTTAAATGCAGTTTCAAAATCTAATTTATCTATTTTTTTCTCAGTTTTCTTTTTCATTTATCTCACCTTATTTTCTTTTTCTTTGGAACAACAGCAAGTAGATTATTGGAAGTATTCCAGCAGTATTTACTATAAACATAACAACAAACCAAACTATTTGATTGTTTTTTCCGCATTTCCATAAAGCAATGCCTTTCCAAACCATAGACCACACTATAACTAAAGCAAGTAATGCTTTTAGTCCTGTTCCTATGCTCATGATATCAACCATTTAATCCACCTCATTTGCTAAGACCTTCGCAAGCGCAGAGAGAGTAGTTCTTGTTTTGAACGAACACTAGAAGTGCCACCAAAACATTACTTTCTTCAGCCCTTTCGCTTATTCGAACTTAGCAACAAATGACTATTAATATGTTCTAATATTAAAATTTAATGAATTACAACAACAATTTCTCCTTTTATCTCTTTGTCTTTTAATTTCTGATAAACACCTTTAACTGTTCCCTTAATAAACTCCTCAAACCTTTTAGTTAATTCTCTGGCAATCACTATATTCTTATCTGGAATTATATCATTCATGGTCTTCAAAGTCTTAACAATCCTATGAGGGCTTTCATAGAAAATTGTTGTTGTTTCTTTTTCTTTAAGATTTTCAAAAAACTTTTTCTTTTGCCCTGGTTTTTTTGGAATAAATCCATAAAACTCAAATTTATCTGTTGGTAAACCAGAACAAACTAATGCAGAAATCAAAGCACAAGCTCCAGGAATTGGACTTATTGGAATATTATATTTAACAGCCTCTCTAATCAAATAAAATCCAGGATCACTTATCCCAGGAGTTCCAGAATCAGAAACCAATGCAATGTCTTTTCCTTGTTTCAGCAATTCAACAACTTCTTTTGTTCTTCTTGTTTTATTTTTATCGTTGTAAGAAAGCATTTTCTTATCCTTAATCATCCATCTCTGTAATAAAATCCCTGTTCTTCTTGTATCTTCTGCAAGAATTAAATCCACTTCTCTTAAGGTATCTATTGCTCTAAATGTAATATCTTTCAAATTCCCAATTGGTGTTGATACAATATATAACATAATTTAGATTAAAATTGAATATTATATAAACCTTGCTAGAAATATTTTTAAAGAATTACTGTTCTAGATGGAATATGAAATGTGAAAACTGCAAAAAAGAATCTCAATGGCTTGAGATAATTGGACCTAACTTTATATGCCATAAATGTATCAGTAAAAATAAAGTATTAGGATTAATATTAAGAACCCATATGGAT
>JAHWIM010000044.1 GCA_019322535.1 Candidatus Woesearchaeota archaeon | reverse complement strand
TTGGAAATAGAGAAAAGCCTGAAGATAAACCTAAACAAGAAGCAATTCCAGAAGCAGCTCCACCAGCTGAAGTAAAAGCATATGCAACACTTGATCAAGCTATGGAAAAATTAAAAGTTGATCTTGATGATATTGCAATTCTTCCAAATGGCTATAAGACAACAAAAAGCAATGCTGAACTTTTAAGAAATATTGCAGGAGTGTTAGCAGGAACTGCTGAAGTAACAAGAATAAAAGATGGTTATTCTGTATTTGGAGAATACAGTTATGTTAGATCTCCTGAAGTATTGGATAATTTATGTGTAGCTGCAGATGCAAATGGAGACGGAATCCTTACAGTGCCAGAAACTATAACTCATGCAAGAAAAGTTTATGCAGAACGCACAAGGTAATTCTGATTAAAATTTTCTAGAATTCAACACAACCTTTAATCTTTCCATAAATAACAGGATTTGCAGCTGCAATTACTTTATATCTAGATTCCTTCAGAGCTTTGTTTGCATCTGCTGGATCATTTTTAAAAATGTGTTCAACTAAATTTCCAGGATAACCTCCAGAAACATCAAAAATACCGCCAGCTTCTTCTACTATTAATTTTGCTGCAGCTAAATCATGGAGTTTCATTCTTCCTCCAATTGAAATAAATGCATCATATTCACCAGCAGCTACTTTGCAGAAATCTAATATGCTTGAGCCTAATCTTCTTTGGCATAATTTATCTTTCATCAGCTCAGAAAGTTTATCAAGTCTTTCTTTCATCTCTTCTGGATTTTCATCTTTATCTTTGTCTAAATCTACTCCAAGAACTGCTTCTTCTAATTCAGTTGCAGTTTCTACTCTTATTCTTGAAGGATCTTCATCATATGTTCTTAATTCTCTAAAATCAGGTTCTAAAGCATCATCAACATAAGCAAAACCAGTATCTCTTGTTGCACTATATGTTCTGTGATTAAATATATCTCTAACAACTCCTACTCTTATTGCACTAAAAGTATCATTTCCATGAACATCTGACATATTTCCTAATGCTACACTTATTGAAATAAAAGGATAAAGAACTCCTTTTCTCAGATTGTTAGAGCCATCTAAAGGATCTACTATGACAAAAAATCCTCTACCACCTTCTCCTAGAACATAAACTCCTTTTTCTTCGCTATAAACAAATGCAGGTCCAATTCCTTGTTCTAAATAACCAGGGAGAATATCTGCAATAACCTCATCAGCTATTTCATCACCGCTTTTCATCCTGTCTCCTGTTTCTCCTTTCCTGCCCAGAGCTTTGCCAAGAGTGCCTTCTCTTGCTCTTTTCTTTACTTCTTCAGATGTATAGAAAGCAATATGATTAGCTATATTCATCAATGCTTCAGATGTTGCTTCACCATCCACTACTTTAATAAGTGGTACCATAGCATATCTTTATTTTAAGTTTTATTTAAAGATTCGCAAAATCACGAAGTGATTTAAGAATTTCAAAAATCTCTGATTTTTGTAAGTTCGCGAAATTATCTAACTGCAACATGAGAAAATCCATACTTATCATTCCATAATCTTACTGCATCTTCTAAGTTTTCTCTTGCTTCAAATGATAATCCTTCAGGAGCATGGTAATCAACTATTTCACATACACTTTTAGAAAGAAGAGGTAAAGGAGTCACAACAATAAATGTGTGATAATGATAATTTTTTCCTAGATCAAATTTGTCATCAGTACATATCTCTAACACAATTCCTTTTTTTGTATATGCATAATTAACATTTGTAGTTAGAAGGTTGTCTTCTATAGTTCCTCTCAGTTTACCATGGATTAGAGGAATGCCTCTTTCCATTACTTTAAGACTTCTTTCTGCTGACTTCATAGTGCAACAGAAGAATTTAAGTTTTATTTAAAGATTCGTGAAAAAAATAATATAACCCAACCTTTATAAACATCTTATTTTTTGCAAAGTAAAATGCAAGAAAATATTGAATTAGTAACTCAAGTAGGATTAGCAGATATTCCTAGTGATAAAAAAGTCTGGGGATATGCTCGTGAAGTAAATGCTGAGAGAAGACAAGGCAGATTTGTCATATATCCTATCATAACATTAGATGGTGTTTTTTATTTTTCTAGAGGAGGCAGCGCAAGCTTAACTTTATCAAGAGATAAAGACAACAATCCTATATATAGAGGAGCAAAAACAGCAACAACTTACCTTAAAAAAGGAGAATTCCGTCCTGGACTGAATGAAAGATCACTTACACAAATTATTACAAAAAATGACAATGCTGCAATGTTTTCATTAGATTCACTTGATCTTAAAGGAGATGGTGAAATAAGTTATTTTGAATTTAATCCCAGTAAACTTTCTGAATTAGATTATGATGGATTAAAACAAGCTCAGATTAGAATGCTGCACTGGGTTTATGGAGACAAAGATGAATTAGCAGCAAATATGAAAGCTATAGTAGAAGCTAATCCTCTTCCTGGCAGAGTGCAAATACTAAATCCAGAATATGTTCTTTCTCAGCCTCAAGGAGCTCCAATTGTAAGAGCTTTCAGACTTAATGGACTAAAGATGGGAAAGAATCCAGGTTTTTCTGCATGCAGCAAAAGAATAGACAAAGCAAACTTCTTAGTTGTTCCTAAAGAAGACAAAACAGAGACTCCAGCAGAACAAGGCATTACTAAAATTATATATTAAATCAAGCAAAACATGTGTTCTCTGAAATAATTCATTGTTTTTGGATATTTGTTTATCTTTTCTATTGTTTTCTTGTAATTGCTTCTTAATTGGTTTGCCTGCTTTTGTGTTAATCCAGTCTTAACTTCATATCTTATCTTTGGCTCTAATACAGTTCTTTGCTCTTCAGTTATCTTTGTTATCCCAAAATTAGAAGGATTGTTATAGATTGCAGTCCCTTTATGAAGTCCAAAGATAGAAACAGAAACCAGATCAATATTTTTCTTATTTCTATTAAGAAAATCAATTGTTTCCAAAAATTCCTCTTTTGTTTCAGTTGGAAATCCAAAAATCATGTAAACAATATTTTTTATTCCAGCATTGTGTGAGTCAGAAATAACTTTTGATATATCTTTTGAGTTAGTTCCTTTATTGATCAACTTCAAAACTCTGTCATTTCCAGATTCAACACCCCACATTATCATTGTCAAGCCAGATTCTCTTAATTTCTTTAATGTTTCATAATCCAAATCCTTTGTAGGCCTTAGCTGGCAGGTGTATTTAACATTTAATGGCTTCAAAACCTCTGCAATCTTCAATAACCTAGGAGTAGAAATCATATCATCAATTAAAAAGAAATGTTTTTGCTTGGAATTAACTATAGTTTTTTTGATAATATCCAGATCAAATTCAAAATATTTTGATTTGCTGAAATGAGTGCAAAAACTGCATCCTTTATAATAACAGGTAGATGATGTTTTAATTGGAATCACTGGTTTTGGAGTAAAATATTCATTTAAATCATAGATTGAAAAATCAAGAGCAAAATCAAAATTCAATTTATCATGATCAACTTCTTTTTTGTTGATATACGAAAGCAATTCAATTTCATTTTTCAGAGATTCATCAGCAACAGTCATTAATTTTTCATTTACAGCAGGCCCGCCAATAACACAGGCAGGTTCTAATTCTTTCATCAGGGAATAAGCATAAAATGCCTGGCTTGAATAGACAATGCTGAATGCAACTATGTCAGGTTTTTTGTCTTTTATCTTCTGTAATAGTTCTTCAAAGAATTCTGGCTTTTCTCCTTTTACAACTTTCTTATTGTTTTTAGAGTAAGTTACTGTTGTCAATCTAGTATAATCGCTTGTTGTCTTGTCATAATCTTCCCAGTTAGCAGTATCATTATAATATTTTTGATAATCTAAAAACTTTAATTTATGAAATTCAAGATTAAGATCCAACACATCTACATCACAATCAGAATTATTTTTTAAGAAAGAATAAAGATATGTTATAGAATAAGGAGGGCTTGCAGGAGTGCAGAACGGCAGATAAACTAATAATATTTTTTTTGTCATGCAAATATCTTCTCTTTATCTTTTTCATCCAATATTTTATATCTTCCTCTGGCTAAATTACTTAGCTCTAAAGAGCCAATCCTTATTCTTTCCAGATATTTGATATAAAATCCCAGCTTTTCCATCATTCTTCTGACAATTCTGTTTTTCCCTTCATGGATCGTTATCTCTAACAAAGTATCTTCAACCTTTTTGACTTTTGCAGGAGATGTTTTGCCGTCTTCTAGTAAAACACCATGCTCTATTTTTCTTATTGATAAATTATCAATAGGCCTGTTTATCCTGACAAGATATGTTTTCTTTATCTCATATCTTGGATGCATGACTTTGTTTGCAAAATCTCCGTCATTTGTTAAAAGAAGCAACCCAGTAGTATGCAAATCTAGTCTGCCAATAGGAAAAACCCTGTCTCTCATCTTGATATAATCCATTATTGTTTTATTGTGCTTATCTTTCAGAGCAGTTACGCATCCAGAAGGTTTGTTAAACATAAGATAAAGTTTTTTTTGCTTATTGACTAATTTATCATCAACATAAATCTTGTCTTGTTCAGAAGCCTTGTCTCCAATAGTTATTGTTTTATCATTTACTCTAACTCTTCCTGCTTTGATTAATTCTTCTGCTTTCCTTCTAGAGCAATATCCATAATTGCTCAATAATTTCTGAACACGATGCATAAGCACAAAGAAAAAACAGTAGTTTAAAACTCTTTTGGAACTTTGCGTCCAGAAGCTATTTTTTGTTCATACAAACTTTCCCATACTAAATAGAAATCTTTTCCTAATTCTGTTTTTTGCTCAACTTCTCTGATTACATCTGGCAGCTTTAGTTTGCGTCCTCCTAAACCTGTAAACTGTGGAGCTTCAGGCATTTCACCATTATTAGCGCAAGCTTTCATATATTGAATAACATCTGGCCTCATATGAATGTAATCAGCTTCAGGCAAAATTGGATTAAAATCCCTTACATGTCTAAAATCAATTCCAGTAGTCATAGGATCTGTAACAACACAGTCTCCTAAATGTCTGTTTACAAAATCAAGAATTTTAAAACAAGAGTTTCTAAAAAATTCAAAAAATCCAACCCAATCATCTTGATAATCTTCCCATCCTAATAAAAACTCAACTTTTGCAAAATCATAACCACTATAACCTTGCACTCTGCTTACCTTATAGATTAAAGTAGGAACATCATCTATAATTTCATCTTTCTTTGCAACAACTGCCAAAACATCTCCTGTCTGGCTTCTCCTAACAACAAAATAATCTTTATCATAACCATAGAATTCTTCAACTATTCTCTTCAAAGAATCTTCATTTTCCAAAATCCAATCAGGTAACTTATTTGCTAATTCCTCTGCAGAATTTACATCAAAATCCCTGTCAAAAACAGCTAATAATGACATTATAATAAAAAATTTAAAGATTATTTATAAAATTTTAGTTACTCAAGAATAATTATTTCAATCTCTCAGCCAAATTAACATCTAACTGATCTATCACAGCAAATCTTGCTTTTTTTGTTTTCCTGTTTTTTCCAACATAAAGAAAATTAACACCAGACATGTTTAAATCCAAATCTGTTTTTATCAGATCTCTTCTTAATTCCTGCATTGCATCATGCAGTTTAGGAATCAGGCTATGGCTTAAGTTATTCCAGTCAGATCCTCTTATCCATTCAGTCAGTATAAAGTCTCCTGCACCAAAATACAATGCCTGAGGAACAAACTCATAATGTTTTCCTTCATTTCCTTTTTTAGCCATGTATGCCTGGATTTCTGCAAGAGTTGGTATCTCTATTAATAACCCATATTTGGTTTTCTGCATTAAATAAGACTGGCTTGCTATCTTAAATCTTAGATCAGGAACACCTTTCAAACCATGATCATCTTTTCCAATCATTCCTACATTCCTTCCTTCTGGAAGTTGATCAGGCAGACCTTTAACCCATGCATAAAAATCTGTCATCTCTCCAAAAGTATCTAAAATCTTTTCTCCTTCTGGTGTGATTAGCAATGCATCAATACCTTCTACTAATCTTCCATATGGTGTTTCCTTAACAGTTCTATCTTCAAACATTTTTATTCTCTTTAAAGTTAGAGGCAGAAAAATAAGGTATATATAAAGCTTCGTGAAATTATATAATTCTGCAAAAAATTTATAAAAGACCTGTTTCTCTTTTGTTTCATGAAATGCTGTCCACCACATACATTGTTTCACAGATTTCCATGGAAAAAGAAAATAAAAGGCGAGCCTTGCCATACTCATAAGATCAAATTAAGATTATGGTTTCATCATCTTCATTGTATTCTTCTAAAATGCCCTTATAGAAAGTGGAAATAATTATTTAATCAATCCTTTAATCTTCATCAAGATGTAAGGATAACCTCTATTGTCTGCTTTAGAAATATCAATATCTAATGATTTAGCAAATTCAAACAATTTTTCTCTTGTTTTTTCTACACTTCCAAAATCTTTTTTTGCTTCAATTTCAATGAAATGACCAGCTTCTTTAACAGTATCCATTCCAATCTCAAAATCATTATAATTATAAACCTCTCTTTCTTTTTCAACTATAACCAAGCTCTTAAAATCAAGAGCAGAAAATATCTTCTTTAATTGTGCAGCATCTCCAACTTCATGCTCAACTTCATCACAGTGAGTAAATTCTTTAACATTCTCTGGGTAAAAATGTTTATAGTTTAATATTGTCTTGCTGCCTCTTTCTCTAATGCTTAACCATTCAAAAGGATATTTAACTGCCATAAAATTCCTATGAGAAGGAGTAAAATACTCATCTTTTTGTTTAGATATCTTAACAAATTTAGAAATTTTCTTAATCTTTTCCTTTATTTTCAAAAAACTATCTTCATCAAGCTTAAATTTAATCTCAATTTCTTTTGCCATAAAGAACTAAACATAGTAATGATATAAATAATTAATCATATCCTTTTATACTACCAACTAGTACTAAAAAACCAACAGCTTTATAAAGAGCCTCAATTAATCTCAGTTAAAGAAGGGAGGCAACATGAGCAAAAACATCGTTGAATACTCAATAATGCTGATATCACTGTCTTTCTTACTTGGATTAATAGTCAGCAATACTATTCCTTTAACAGTTGCTGATGAAACTCAGCAGCCGACTTCTGTTTTCAGAACACCTGAAAGAATTTCTCCAAGTGACTGGATTGCAGAAAGCCAGGTTCATATTCTTAGAGATAGGATAGTAATAAACCTAAAAAACGCAACATGGGCTAAGTTTACAGATACAAATTCAATGGATCCTTTGTTTGACATCAACAGCAACACATTAGAAATTACTCCACAAGACCCATCTGATTTGCAGGTAGGAGATATTATTTCTTATAAATCAAGAATCACAGGCACAACAATAATCCACAGGATTGTTAACATAAATGAAGACAGAGATGGATTATATTTTGTTGCAAAAGGCGACAACAACATCTACAATGATCCAGAAAGAATCAGATTTGAACAGATAAAAGGAGTTGTTGTTGGAATTATTTATTAAAATATATTAATTATTCCCCTCATATAAATAAGGAACCCATGCCATAACCAAATGTTTTGTTTCTATTGGAACTAACTTATATTTTTCTTTTCCTGTTTGATTTGTTATACAGCAATCACAATCACCTGAAGAAACCATTCTAGCTGCGTGTTGAGTATTGTCAGCACATACAAAATCTACGTCAATATCAAAAACATCCTCTAGCGTAGGCAAAGTAGCACATCTCCTATTTCCTAAGCTACCATCTCTGCTAGCTAAATGCAAAGGAGGATTGCCTAAAAGAAATACTCTCAAATCATCCCATCTCCAATTAGGATCATAATAAAGACTCTTATGTACAGGATGCTTCATTGGAACAACTAATATTCTAGAATCCTCTTTTTTTGCTTCTTCTACTCCTTGTTTAAATGTAGGCACATACAACATTCTTGGATTTTGTTCAAATCCTCTTTCTGCAAAATATCTGCAAGCTCTGTCAGTGCATGTATCTTCTTCTAGAGAAACTAAAATCCATTCTCCTTTTAGTTTTTCAGGGTCATCCTCACTTGCCCACATAAATTCTCCTACCATAAGGATATCATAAATGAGTTTTATAAAAAGGTTTATAAAATTGAATTAATTTTGATGGAATATGAATGAAGAAACATTATCTAAATTAAAAAAAGCAGGAAATATTGCTGCTCAGGCATTAGAATATGGAAAATCTCTAGTCAAAGTAGGAGCTTCTTTGCTAGAAATAACTGAAAAAATAGAAGAAAAGATAAAACAGTTAGGTGGAGAGATGGCATTTCCGCCTCAAATTAGTATGAATGATTGTGCTGCTCACTTCTGTCCAGACCAGGATGATAAAACAGTTCTAAAAGACCAGTTATGCTCATTAGACATCGGTGTTCATATTGATGGTTACATTGGTGGAGATACAGCAGCAACAGTTGATTTATCAGGAAAAAATGAAGAATTAATAAAAGCATCAAGACAAGCATTGAACAATGCAATCAAAATAATTAAACCAGGAACAAAACTAAATGAAATTGGAAAAGTTATCCATGAAACAATAACAAAATATGGATTCTCGCCAGTAAGAAATCTGTCTGGACACGGCTTAGATCAATACAATATCCATTCTCCTCCTTCAATACCAAATTTTGATAATGGAAATGAAACAGAATTAAAAGAAAACCAACTGATTGCAATTGAGCCATTTGCAAGCAAAGGAGCAGGAATTATTTATGAATCAGGCAATGCAACTGTTTTCCAATTATCAGGGAAAAAGCCAGTAAGAAATATTTTCACAAGACAAATATTAAAAGAATTAGAAAAATACAACGGCTTGCCTTTCTGCACAAGATGGCTGACAAAAAAATTCTCACCACCAAAAGTTAATTTTGCTTTAAGAGAACTAAAAGCATTAGAAATTCTGAGAGAATATCCTCCTTTGGTTGACAAAGACCATGGCTTAGTCTCTCAAGCAGAGCATACAATAATAGTAAAAGAAAAACCAATTATTCTGACAAAGATTTATTGAACAGTAGGGTCTGTTCCTTCACCCAAAGCATATTCAAAAAGATGTAGGTCTCCATTTTCAGCAAGTTCTTCCATTTCTGTCATAGCTTTTAATCTTCTTTGTTCTGCAAATGCTTTTGAAAAATTACCTTCTTTTAGATCAGCAACTGCAAATGCTTCATCTAATGTTTTTATTTGATAACTAATGCTGTATGTGCAAGAAACTGCAAAACCCATAGCAATAGTAAGAAACCTATCTACAGTAAATATTTCTGAATAAAATGGGTTAGAATTTATTACTTTTTCTGCTGCTGTTCTTGCTTCTTCACTTTCATACAATATTTTAGCTACTCTATCTAGACTATCATAATTATCTATAATTGCTCTTGCTTCCTCCAAGACTCTTGCTTGTTCCAAAGCCATAGGATCTTGAGACTGAGCTAGAATAGCGTCTGCTTGTCTTTCAAGTTTTTGTTCACGCTTTTCTTCTTCTGTTGGTTCTTGATTTCCATTATAACCGCTCATTTAAAATCCCTCCACAAAAAAGTATATAGATTATATGTTATATATAAATCTAATGGAATTTTAAAGAATATCGACTGAAACCTTGCTCTGTTTTCCTGTTTTCATGTCTTTGACAGTAAGCATTCCTGACTTAACTTCATCTTCACCAACAAATATTACTTTTTTTGCGTTCTTAGAATTAGCATAATCCAATTGATTCTTTATATTCCTTCCAGACATGTCATATTCAACTATGTATTTTTTTCTTAATTCTTTAACAATCTCTAATGCCTCTTTTTCTACATCCCCAATCATGACAACAAAATAATCTGCGCTTAAATCAGGAGCTTTAAGCAGGTTCTTTTCTCTCAAAAGCAAGCTTAAGGTTGCATAGCCCATTCCAAAACCAGTTGCAGGAGTTGGAGCTCCGCCATAAAGCTCAATTAAACTATCATATCTTCCTCCTCCGCAGATTGATCTAAACTTCTCTTCTCTATCAAAAATCTCAAACACTGTTCCAGTGTAATAAGCTAAACCACGGGCAACAGAAAGATCAAACTTAACAAACTTTTTATCAATTTTATCGAGAATAAATCCTAATTCTTCTAATCCTTGCTTTGCTAATTTATTTAGTTTCAGACTATCAACATCTTCTAATGTTTTGCACTTCAAAATCTTTTTAACTTCTCTTGGATCTATTTTTAATGCTTTGACCTGCCTTTCAAATTCTTCTTGAGTTATCTTGTTTGACTTATCAATAATCCTTACTAATGCTTCAAGCTGATCTTCTTTTGCTATCCCTAAAAGTAAACCTTGCAGCAATTTCCTGTTATTAATTTTAACAACAAAATCATCTTTTGTCAAGCCTAAATCAGTCAAGCAATTGATTGCTAGATTAATTATTTCAGCATCTGCTTGCGGCTTTCCGCATCCAAATAATTCAACAGATAATTGATAAAATTCTCTCAATCTTCCTGCCTGTGGTCTTTCATATCTCCACATTCTAGAAAGTCCAAACCATTTAACTGGTTTTGGAAGTGATTTTTGTACATCAAGAAACATCCTTGTAATTGGAATAGTTAAATCAAACCTTAATCCAAACTGCTCATCTCCTCTTTGCTCTAAAGTAAATATCTGCCCAAGAATCTCTTCACCTGATTTTTTTGTTAATAAATCAACTGACTCAAAAGCAGGTGACTCAACCTCTCTAAAGCCAAACCTATTTACTGTCTTTCGCAGGCTGTTAAAAACATTATTTCTGATAGCTAAATCTAACGGGTAAAAGTCAGTTGTTCCAGTTGCCTTCTGGAGCTGTTCTTTGACTTCCTTTAACACCTTTTTTTGAAGGTCTTTTACATCCTCAGGCACCTGAATCTTGCCTCCTGAGCCTGTAATAAGCCTTCTAACAGCATCCCGCACACATTCAGAACTGTTAGGGTAAATACCACTATTTACAAGCTTTTTTATCTCTTCTACAAGACCCTTCGTAAGCCTAATTTGTATAGTTTGCATTACCATTGTAATGTGTATGTAATGATTACTATATAAATGTTACGTTTTTAAAGGTTTAAGAAACAGCTATTTTGCCTGTTTTTCAAGCTCTTTTATCATATATTGCTCTATTTTAGAAGACATCTTCATGCCGTGTTCTTTGCAGTATTTTCTGAATTTCATTAACAAATTACTGTCAATAGTAAAATTAGCTCTTTCTTTATAATTTATCTTCTTTAATCTATGAGTTCTGTCATATTCTTCTAGAGCATCAAATACTTCTGGATATTTTGCAATAGCAAAGTCTACATTTTTTAATAATTTTTTACCTGACAGCATTTTTTATCATCCTCTTGATTTTACTCACATTATTAATATTCTTAGATGTTATTTTTATTATAGCTTCTACTATTTTTTGCGGGTCAAATCCTATTTCAAATTCAGTGTAATAAGCAATGATTATACTAGCAGCTGTCCTCTTATTTCCATCTTCAAAAACATGATCAATGAGCAATGCTCTGACCAGATATGCAACTTGGTCAATCCATGCTTTTGTTTTAATTGCAGACAAAGCAAATTCTAAACTGCTTTTATTTACTATGTTTCCGTTTGCAAACTTTTTATTTATGTTTATAATTTCATTTATATAAAACATACACACTTATACACACAATTAATATATAAACTTTTCGTTTTTAAATTATAAGAAAAAGTAAATTTTCAGTTTCTACTAACAGTAGAAATCATCAAACCATAGCAAATTCTTCAAATTCTTTAGATTCATCATATGTCTCTTCAACTTCTAGAAGGATCATATCCATGATTACATCTGGTATTGCTTCTTCTGTCAATTGAGCAGATGCTTCAGGAAATAATGATTCATACATCCTAAGATATCTGACTGCTTCTGCAAGGTTTCTTGTCAAATATCTAGC
>JAHWIM010000043.1 GCA_019322535.1 Candidatus Woesearchaeota archaeon | reverse complement strand
TGGCTCTATTCTACCAATCATTAGGTCAGAAGGTTTTAATTGTAGCGCGATTACATGGGCAGATAGTGCGCTTAAGGAAATAGGAAAAAAACAGCATGATCTTTTAATTATAAGAGATTTATGGTTTGGATATGGGGGAGAAATACCCAAGAACGTTGATATTAAAAGCTTTGGAGAAGAATTAGCATATGGTATGCATATTGCTAAAGAGGCTGTAAAAAATGGGCTTGAAGTGCTTGTTTTTCATACAGAACTTGATGATAAGGCAGCAAAAGAGATAAAAAAAATAGGTGGAAGTGTATTGGAGTTTGGTTCTATGTCTACAGTCTATATTCCAAAAATAAAAGAAATTCTTGGAAAAAGAGCTGAAAAACAGGCTTAATTCTTAAAAACCAGCATAGCAAGCTTTAAAAACCCACAAAAACATGTATTAATCAATAGAGAAATATCATTAAATTATCACAATCACATTCACACGAACGATCACTGATGTTCGTAATTCACTCGTTCATGTTTATATTTGAGTAGGTGAAAAGAAAGAAGTTTATAAATCGATATTTTTCTAAACGAAATCATAAGATTTCAATAAAATAAAATAATGAAAATGGAGAAAAATTTAGAAAATGGCAAAGGTAAGTCCTGTATCTATAAAATACATGATACACGCAAATTTTACAGCAGAAGGTGCATTGGAAAAGCCTGACATTATAGGAGCTATTTTTGGACAAACAGAAGGTCTTTTAGGTTCTGATCTAGAGATGAGAGAGCTGCAAAAAGAAGGAAAAATAGGCAGAATAGAAGTTGATTTAGAAAGATCTGATAAGAGAACCACTGGCAGTATTAAGGTTCCAACAGCATTGGATCAGTCAGAAACTACTTTGATTGCTGCTGCTATGGAAACTATAGAAAGAATAGGTCCTTGTGATTCTGAAATAGAAGTTGAGAGAATAGAAGATGTTAGAGGCTCTAAGAGAGACTATATTATAGAAAGAGCTAAGAAATTAATGAAAAACATAGAAGGCTCAACAGATTCAAGAGCTATTTCAAATGAAATCAAGGATTCTGCAAAAATGGCTGGCTTGACAGAATATGGTAAATCAAAATTGCCTTGTGGGGATATTTCTGACAAAGAGATTATTGTTGTTGAAGGAAGAGCTGATGTTTTGAATTTGCTTAAGAATGGAGTAAAGAATGTAATTGCAATGAATGGAACAAAACTTCCAGATGATATAAAAGAGTTAAGCAAAGAAAAAGACATTATTCTTTTTGTTGATGGTGATAGGGGTGGAAAGCTTATTGTTAGAAATGTTGTTGATAATGCAGAAGTTAAGGGAATTGTAGTTGCTCCTGATGGAAAAGAAGTAGAAGAATTAACTGGTAAGGAAGTCTTAATGGCTTTAAGGAAAAAAATAAGTCCTCAAGAGTTTTTTGCAAGAGAAAATAGAAATGGATATAGAAATGACTACAAGGAAAAAAAGGGTTTTGAGCTAAGTGAAGAGAATAAAGAAAAGCTAAAAAGACTTTCACAAGAAAATGAAGGAAGCAAACAAGCAATTCTTTTAGATAGATATCTCAATGAAATTAAGAGAATTTCTGTAAGAGCTCTAGCAAATTATTTGAAAAAAGCAAGCAGAAAACCAGCTGTTATTGTAATAGATGGAACAGTAACAAGTCCTATGATACGCTCAGCAGAAGAGGTCTGGTGCCAGGTTATTGCAGGTAAAAACTTCGCAACAACAGACACAAGAATTCAGTTGTTGAGTTTGTAAAAAAAGGCCGAAAAACTCAAGAGGCCTTTTTTTGTTTTTTATCTTTAAACTCTTTTTAGCCTGGAATTTTGTATGTAATTTTTAATTTTTTCCACTACTTCAGAATCCCATTCTTCAGTATCATACATTTCTTCTAACTGTGATATTAATGCTTCATTGCCTGGTTCAGAATTTTTCATATATTCTGTTATTTGAATAAACCAAGAAGGGTTAAATTCCCCCCTCTCAGACATCTCTGTTAATTTAGAAATTAAATTTTTTTTACTCATTTTATCAAAAGTACTCCCCCTTATCATTACGCCAACCAAGTTGTCCATTTCTTATTAATCCTTTTGCCTTTGGAGTTGCTTTATAAATAATAAAAATTCCCTCGGTGTCTATTGGTTTATCTTTTTCAAAAAAAAACAGTTTTGATGACCAAAGTCCCTTAAATTGAGTTATAATTTTTCTTCCCTTTATATCTCCCTGATCCAAAACCCCATAGAAATAAGGAGTATAATTCTGCAAAAAAAGATGGCCTTTTTTTACCTTTGTTCTTTCAAAAAAACAAAAATCAAAATAAGGAACCAACCCAAAATCAGGATGTTCTGCTATAGGAATTACAATTATTGGACCAAAATACTCTGTATCTTCTAATTTCCCATTAATCAATTTTTTGCCAGACACAATAACTTCCAAATCAATCAATCCTTTTCTTAATTTCTTAATCTTTTTAATTAATTCTTGATTTTTTTTATCTAGGTCCATTGGTTTAATGAACATTATGATTATTTAAGAATTTATATGCTAGTAGATAAAAAGAACTCTATCTCTTTTACTCCTTTTGATCAATAGCAATTTCCACGATAACTCCAATCCAATTGTCCTTCTTTCATTAATTCAATTGCTTCTGGTGCTGCTCTATAATAAGCAATGCCTTTGTTAGTTTTTCCAGTATCTAATGGATGAGCGCCATTAAAAGGACCACAAAAATGCGTTATTATTTTTCTTCCTCTTACTGCATCTTCAACAAGAATGCCAACAAAATAAGGAATATCTTGGTAAGCAAAAAGGAGATTTTCTCTAATATTTGTTCTCTCAAAAAAAAGAAATCATGACGGGGGTGTTTTTGTAAAAGAATACCTACTACTGGACCAAATTCTTTTGAATATGTCAACTCTTTATTTAGCAACCTCTCATCAGATACAATAACCCCCAAATCAATCAATGCCTTTTTTATTTTATTTGGATTATATTTTTGCATGAATTTAAGGAAGATTTTCCTTATTTAAGCATTTAGGTATTTTGATGAATAATTTATAAATATTAACTTCAATTTATAATCATGATAAAATTCGGACCAGCTGGATTAGGAAGTGTGAAAGATGCGGTTGAGAGATTAGAAGAGTATAAGAAGCTTGGCTTGAAAGCATGTGAGATTGCATTTACTTATGGGGTTTATATAAAAAACAAAGATGATGCTGTGAGAATTGGAAAAGCTGCAAAAAAATTAGGGATAAGTCTAACAATTCATGCACCTTATTGGATTAATCTTAATTCTTATGATAAGAAGAAAATACAACAAAGCAAGCAAAGAATTTTAGATTGTTTAAAAGTTGGCACATGGCTTAAAGCCAGGATTGTTGTGTTTCATCCTGGATATTATGGAAAAATGGAAAAACAAGAAACTTATGAAAACATAAAAAAGCAAATTCAAGAAATGCAGAAAATCAGAAAAGCAAAAAAATATACTCCAAAACTTGCACCTGAAACCACTGGAAAGGTTAATGTTTTTGGAAGCATTGAAGAAATTGCTAGGCTTGTTAAAGAAACTGGCTGTTCATTTTGCATTGATTTTGCACATATTTTAGCTAGAGAAAAATCATATTGTTTTGATAAAGTGAAAAAAGCTTTTAGAAAATATAAAGAGTGGCATGTTCATTTTTCAGGTATTGAGTATGGTGAAAAAGGAGAGAGGCATCATAAAACAACTTCTGAAAAAGAATTGAAGAAATTACTCAAAGATTTGCCAAAAAATAAGAGTATAACAGTCATCAATGAGGCTCCTAATCCTATTCTAGACAGTGCAAAAGGACTTAAATTGTATAAGGGCTCAGGTAGCAAGTAACAAACCTAAATTCAGACACTTGGTGTTATTGACACCCAGTAACATGTTTGTTACTAATAAATTACTATTGATTGTAGTCACCATAAAGTTTATAAACTATTTTCAGGTTGATAAAATATCAGAGAACAAGAGTTTTCTGTGCAATTAAATTAAAAATGAAAAACATGAGAACCAAAAACATTTTGGTTTCTTTCCTTGCAGTTTTTGCTATTTGTGTGTTAATGAATTTAGCAACTGCTGGAGAAATAACAGAAGACTATTCTGTAAAGGTTGATGGAATAGATGCCTATGCAAACACTGTTAGTGTTGTTGCTGGTGAAACTATTGCTGTTAAAGTATGGTTCACTTCAGCTAATTGTGACACTGATGTTGTTATTGAAGCAGAACTTGAAGGTGACAAAGTTGATGCAGAAGCCTCAACTTCTCCATTTGATGTAGAATTTAATGGTGAGGAAGGTTATGCATACAGAAAGACATTGACTTTGGATGTTCCTTATGAACTTAAGGACCAAAGAAGTGATTTTGTGACTCTTGACATTGAAATAGATGGTAAAGACCACAAGACAGTGCTTGATGAAATTACCTTGAGAGTTCAAAGACCTTCATACAATGTAGACATCAAATCAGTTGTTGTAAGCCAAACAGTTGAAGCTGGTGAAACATTCCCAGTTGATCTTGTTTTGAAAAACATTGGTTACAATGATTTAGAAGACTTATATGTGACAGTAAGTATTCCTTCACTTGGAATTCAAAAATCAGGATACTTTGGAGACATTGTTGCTTTAGAGTGCTGTGAAGATGAAGATGAGTGTGGGGATGTATGTCCATATGACTGCTGTGATGAAGATGACGAAGACACCACAAGTGGAAGACTTTACTTAAAAGTTCCATATGATGTGGCAGCTGGAATCTACACTTTAGAAGTAGAAGTTACAAATGATGACACTACTTCAAAAGAAATCACAGACATTACTGTTAAGAATGACTTTGAGAAAAATGTCTTTAAGTCAGGAAACAGTATCTGGATTGTTAACCCAACTGACAATGTTGTAGGCTACAGAATAATTCCAGAAGCTCCAGCAAGTGTAAGTGAAAGTATTGTATTTGTTCCTGCTGGTGCAAGCAAGACAGTTGCTGTATCACCAAATGCTGAAGGAGAATACACATTCACTGTTAATGTATTTAGCATGAATGGTGAGCTTATTGAAACAATAACTTTTAGCGGAAC
>JAHWIM010000042.1 GCA_019322535.1 Candidatus Woesearchaeota archaeon | reverse complement strand
CATCATTCTCAACATATACTGCACAGAATTCTTTTTCTTGATCTAGTTCTGCCTGTACATCACGGTCAGCTGGTTTTAATTCAACTTTTCCGTAAAATAAATCAACTTTTTTTGTTAGATCCATTTTTTTATTCACCTGTTTTAATCATAGGTATGTAATTAGCAGCTTCTCTTTCTATCATGTCAGGAGAATCGAGACAATTTTCTCTATTTCCTTCTAGAAATAGAATTTTACCATTTCTTTTTGTATGGTATTTTGAATCAAGTTTTGGGAAAACTCCTTTGAAAATGTCAGGAATTCTGTTTGGATCTTCTTTTATTCCTGCTGCTAAATCCTTAATAGCTTTTTCATCTGCAATTAATGTTTGAGTTATTACATGTATTTCTTGATCTTTTTCTGCTGGTTGTTCTTTAGTAGATTGTACAGGAAGAGGTCCTTTTTTAGCACAGTATGTGAGTTCACCAATAGGCATCTTTATGTCTTGATCTGTATATAACAGATTAGTAGTTACTAGATGTTTTATCAGATTATCATCTGGAGTAATAACTTCTGTTGGGAATATACCATGTAGAACAACCTCAAAAACAGGCCTGTCAACTTCAGCAACAGCTTCCATAAATGCTCTTACATTCCTATATCTTTCTATGTCACTAACTTTCTCAACAACATAAATACCTTCTCGTCCAGTACCTTTTTTGTGAATTCCTCTTACAGCACAAACCGCGTAAGTTTGGTGATCCTTTATTCCAATTCCGTCAAAATTATATATTGTTTTGTCGTATGGTTCTTCTGACTGTCTATATGTTGCGTAAACAAATCCACATTCTTTTTGCACTCTTTTAACTAGATCTTGAAACTTTTTTTCATCTTGAACTTTTTTTTGTAATACTTCATCCATTTTCATTCACCTTGTTTTGCTTTTCTAGCTTGAAGTCTAGTATCAAAATCATCTGCATTAAACGCATATTGTAGATCAAATCCAGTTCCAAACATTCTTCCCTTGTCATTATTTCTCGCCTGAAGAACATCATATAAAGGCCTCAAGACTTTTTCCTTGCCTACATCTGTAACTAACATAGAACAAAACATTCTCGGAGGAAATATCCTAAGCCTGTCAAATCCTTCTTCTTCAAGTGTATCTACTAAAGATTCTAAAGCATTCTTTAGAACTCCTTCATGTTTTCCGCTAGAATTTCTATAGTCAGGCGCTAAATATGCTGCAGACAGATACATTCTTTTTTCTCCTTCAAATGCATTAGCGCAGCCTACATCACTGCCTGTCAAGAATCCAACTACTTTATCATCTTCATCATGTAAAGAAAGTACATTCTCAACTATCTGCCAGAGTCCGGCAAATCCCATATCAATTCCGCCAATCGCTCTTTCATAATCTTGTCCTAACTCTGCGATTTGTCTAAGATATTGATCAGGTACTTCTGCTTTTTTGAAAAATTTATGACTAACTTCATCCATTCTTATTCACCCTCTAAAAACAAACCTCTTTTTACCCCTTTTTGTTACTGAAAGGTAATGATAGAAAGGATTTCAAGTTTCATATATATGTTTAGCATATTAAACATATGCAACATACGATTATCGCAACATTTATAAATAACTAAAACATTCTAATAAGTATGAGAAGAAAAATAATCAAGCAAAGGGATTCATATACTATAACTCTGCCTATCAAATGGATAAAAGAGCATGGAATAGATAAAACCAAAGAAGTTGATATTGAAGAAGAAAAAGAAGAGCTTGTTATCAAAACAAAAGCATTTCCAAGAAAAGAAGGAGAAATAACTATAGATTCTTCTAATGATAAGTTTGTACTTTATCTTATAAGTAACCTATATAGAAATGGTTATGATGTTCTTAAAATAAATTTTGAAAAAGAAAATATAGCAAAATTAGTTGAAAAACATTTAGAGCTGCAGCTGGGATGGCAGATCACTGAAAAAACTAAAAATAGGATAGTAATAGAGAGTTTAACAGAACCAAGGTATGATAGATTTGATGTTCTTTTTAGAAGAACTTTCTTTATAGTGAAGAATGATCTGGGTTTAATTAGAAATTACCTAGAAGGAAAAAAATTAGAAATTGAAGAAATTACTAAAAATGCAGATGAGATAAGAAAGATTGATAATTTCTGCAGAAGATGTATTTTCAGAAGAGTTGTTGAAAAAGAGAAAACACATTTCTATTGGCATTTCATAACAACAATAATATGGATTCATAGAAGCATTTATTTTCTTGCTTCAGGGCTAAAGAAGGCCCAGAAAGATAAAAATGCAGTTGAATTAATAAAAAAGATCATTAATGCCTTTGATAATCTTCATGAAGGCTTTTTTGAAAAAGATTTTAAAAAAATAGATAAAGTATTTGACATATCAAGAGAGATTTGGAAGAATAAGCCTGCTATTTTTCAGCGTATAAGAAATAATATGGTATCTTACCATCTGATAGAAATTTCAAGGCTTATTAATCTTTCATGTGCTGATGTTTTGGGAATAAATTCTTAAGACGCTTTGTCTAAAACATCATAACCTGAAAGCATTGAAAGAATCTTTGCAGTTTCCCAATGTCTTTTAAAAGAAACTATATCATTTACTTCTAAATTCCAGCCAGCAGATCTAAGTGATCTGTTTGATATTTGTGAATATACAAGGTTTTTAAGATTTTCAGCTGGTTGATAGTTTGGATTTATTCTTTGTCTCATTCTGACAAAAGCATCAATATAATTGCTGCATAATTCAGGTTTCAAAAATACATCTGGTCTGCATCCAAATTCTCTTGCTACATCATCAACCTCAACTCCCCTTTTAGTAGAGCCGCAGTCTAAAAGATGTCCATTCTTTCTGTTTTCATCAGGCTTGTTGTCATAATGACCCATTGTATTTCCTCTTATTTCATGGGTTGCAAGAATAACATTTCTTTCATCATATCCTTCTAAAAGTCTGTGTAATTCACCTTTAACTTGTTCATAAACTTCAGGATTGCTTTTAAATCTTTCAATAATCTCTTTTTTTGAAAGATTTGTAGGACTTTTTTCTACCTCTAAGAATGGGTCTATTTTTTCATTCATTGCAGCAGTTAATACTTCATGATACAAAGCAATTGTATAAAGATTATCAATAATTTCATAATCAAGGCCTTTGTCAAGCTCTGGTTGCATTATTTCTAGATCTGCTTCATCAGCAACAACTATCTTATTAGTTATATCTTCAAAAAATCCAACCCAATAACCTTCTCTAGGAATAGGTTCTGAATGCAAAGATTTAGGAATCCTTCTTGCAAGTCTTGCTGCTAATCCGTCTGTCTCAGCTCTTTCATGAATTATTGAAGCAGCCATAGTAGCTTTATAAGATGGCAGAAAATCCTTTTCTAACTTAAAAACACAATCTTGGCCATTATAATTAAATCTTCCAACTCCTCCACCCTTTCTGCCTGCATTTGTAGTTAATGTTATTGTTTCAAGATCTTCTATTCTCTTGTCTACCAACCCTGCAACTAATTCATAAGATTCAGGAAATAATTCTGTTACAGTTGATCTAAAATCAGGAATTCCAGATACTTGTGAGTCAAAGAATTTAGCAGTTGCATCATGGGCTTGATCATAGGCTTTTTTAAACCAAGGATTTTCGCTTAATTTTTTCAATCCAGATTTAGACCTATCATTAATCATTTTCCAATGATCTTTATCATTTATCCTTACAGCGGTTGCTAATACTCCTAAATGGAGTTCCATTCTTTCTATATCTAGCCGATATTCTAGACTATTGGGTTTTCCATTCATCTCTGCTAATGCAATTGAAGCCTTATATAGAAGCATATGTGCATTACCTCTTTGCTCAGCTTGTTTGGGGGTAAGAGCTTTTTCAGCTGTTGCAGTCCTTTCTTCAAGTTTTTTTTCAGCATATGCATGAAGCTCTTCTGCATTCAATCCCAAAAATTCTTCATCATTCATTTTCCAATCACCTTATTCATAGCTGCTTCAAACGCATGAGATTTATTTCTAAATATTTGGTTTCTTATTGCTTCCTTTACTTTGAGCAATGTTTCTTCATCAACTGATATGCATATTTTGTGTTTCATTTTTAGGCAACTTTATTTCCATTTTTATAAGTAGCATAAACATATGGGCTTACTACAAAACATCCTTTTTTTGCTGCAACTAATTCTTTAAAAAAAGGTTCTTTACAATCATTTATTCTTTGTCTTACATGTTCTAAGTCTTTCTTTTGAGAGTTTGTTAATTTAGTTATTGGAGAATATATGCCAAGTTGTATATTTTCTACTTTTAAACTATCATCTAATTTTACAACATAATGATCCTCAGCTACTAATTCTT
>JAHWIM010000041.1 GCA_019322535.1 Candidatus Woesearchaeota archaeon | reverse complement strand
TTAAAAAACTTATAGCTGCTGAACTTAAAGTAGATGAAGCATTAGTTGTTGTTAAAACCATCTACACAGAATTTGGCTCACCAAATGCAAAAGTAACAGCTTTTGTTTATAGTTCAAAAGAAGCTCTGGAAAAAACAGAACCAAAACCAAAAGTAAAAGAAGGAGCTAAACCAGCAGAAAAACCTGCTGAGAAACCAGCAGAAGCACCAAAAGAAGAAGCTCCTAAGAAAGAAGAGGTCAAGGAAGAGAAACCAGAAGCTGCTCCGGCTGCTTCAGAAAAGCCAGAGGAAAAAGCCGGCAAAGAAGAACCAAAGAAAGAAGAAAAACCAGCAGAAAAAAGTGAATAAACATGGCAAAGAAGCAGAAAAAACCAAAAAAATCAGTAAAACCTCATACTTTATATGAAATATCAGGCTCAGAAATAAAAAGAAAAAACAAAACATGTCCTAAGTGTGGAAAAACAGTTTTTATGGCAAAACATGGAAACAGATCTACCTGCGGCAAATGTGGTTACACAGAATTTGAAACCAAAAAACCAGAGAAACCAAAAGAAGAGAAAAAAGAAAAACCAAAGCCTAAAGAAGAAAAACCCAAAAAAGAATAATCAAATTTCTACTAACTTATAATCAATCTTTCCTAATCCTAATTTCTCAGCATATCTTATTTGAACTAAAGAATCTGTTTCATTTATTTTGCCAAAGTCAATTCCTTGTTTCTTGCACAAATCATCACTTGCTTTATCAATAGCTACAATATCTTTAGAAATCAAAACACCAATATCCTTCCCTAAAATCTTCATCTCTTTACCAACACAATCGCAGCCTTTTACAAGGTTTACTAAAAAATTAACATAAACTGTTCTTCTATCTTTCAATGCTGCAACAGAATATTCAGCAATTCTCTCTTGAACTTCTTTTGGGCCTAAACTGTTCCAAGGAATTTTAACTGCACCTTGTGGACAAATTGCAATGCATTTGGCACACCCAATACAAATCTCTGATTTTATTTTTGCTTTTTCCTCAACCTTAATTGCTTCTGCAGGACATTCTTTAATACACTGTCCACAAACTACACATTTTTCTACATCAACACTTGGAGAAATACCAGCATGTAATGCTAATTTTCCTTTTCTGCTCGCAAGCCCCATTCCAACGTTTTTAATTGCTCCACCAAAACCAATTCCATGCCCTTTAAAATGTGAAACAACAACCAAATCCTTAAAAGGAATCTTTCCTAGGATGGCTTTTTTAAAATGTTTCAAATTAATAGGAATTTCTTCTTCCTCATCTAATATCTTAATAGGGCAAAAATCAAATCCATGCTTCTTAGCTAATTCTACATGGTCTTTTGTTTCTGTTCTTTTTCCTTTATACAAAACATTTGTTTCAATTAAAGTGCTATTAAAACAATCTGCAATAATCTTTACATATTTTGCAGGAACAAAAGTAACATTTCCTGCTTCTCCAAAATGAACCTTTACACCAACAGTAGAAAAATCAGGACAAAGTTTTTTCAATATTTTTGGAATATTTTCCTCAAAATTATCTTTTATAAAATAAACATCAGAACTCATTTTTTAAATTCAATCCCACCTTGCATTGCAATTAAGTCTTCTGTAGTCAATTTTTCTCCTTTTCTAATTTTTTCTTCAACCTCTTGCTCTTGCTCTTTCAATTTCTCTTCTATCTTCTTCTTTTTAGCTTCTCTTTTGCTCATCTTAAGCTTATCAACTTTCTCTTTTATCTCAGACATCTCAGCTAATTTTTTCTTAAGCGCTTCATTAACTTCAACAAACTTCTTTTTATGTTCAACAAACTTCTTAAAAGCATCTTCTTCTTTCTTTCTCAATTCATCAACTTGTTTGCTCAGCTCTAAAACCTCTTCGTGTTTGTTTTGGCTTTCTTCAGCATTTTTCTGAATTCTTTTGTGAGCATCTTCTGCTTTTTTCTTCAAATCATCAATTTCTTTAGATACAGCATGAATCCTTTCCCAGACATCACTTACTTTACCTGCCTCTCCTTCTTTTTTCTTCAGCTCTTTTATCTGTTTCATCAAATCCTTTTCTTTTTCAAAAGAAATAACCTCAGTTTCAACAACAGTCTCTAATTTTTCAATTTGATTTTTAATTTCAGAAGGATCTTCTTTTATTCCAAATTTCTTCTCTATATTTCTTTTTTCCTCGTTAAGTTTTTTTACAGCATCAATCTTTTCTTTAACTTCCTTGTTATACTTATCTCTCTCTTCTTTATCTTTCTTAACCTGGTCAGTTAATTTATTTCTAAGCTCTTTAGATTCTTTAACGTTTTTTATAAGTTCAGAAATCTGTTTGCTGTATTTGTCTTTTTCTTTAAACCACTTTTCTTTTTGATCATTAATCTGATTTAATCTAGCTCTAAGCTCGCTTATTTCCTTTTTAGCATCATTTAATTTTTTAAATACTTCTTTTTTGTCTTCTGTTGGCATATCCGCTCCCTATCAATGAAGTTGTGTGGATCATAAAATAATCAAAGTTGTGGCATACTAAGATGCCACTTTAAATTTAACCAAATAAAGATCCTAGTCCAGCAGCTGCTTTTTCTTCACTAACTTTCTCTTCTTCTTTTTTCTTCTTTTCGTCTGCTTTCTTTTCTCCTCCCTTTCCACCAGCAGCTTCAGCTACAGGTGCTGCGGCAGCAGGAGCAACAGCAGCTTTCTTAACTGCTTCATCTATGTTAACTCCTTCAAGTGAAGCAACTAAAGCCTTAATTCTAGCTTCATCTGGTTTAACACCAGCTGCTTCAAGAACCTTTTTAACGCTAGCTTCATCAATCTTTTGTCCAGCTTTGTGCAATAACATTGCAGCATATACATATTCCATTTTATCTCCCTCCATGAATTATGAGCATTAAATCTCTTTTTTCTTTTTTTCAACCAATTCCTGAACTGTTGGCACTTTTTTCTCTTTTTTACATTTCATATGCTCTGCTATTATTTCTTCAGGACTCTTAAATTCTGGTTGTGTTTTTACTTTTTTCTTGTCGTCAAAACCCCTTAATGTGCCTTTTTTCTTTAATAAGTCAAAAAGCCTCTCAGTTTTCTTGATCTCTTCTTTCTCCATTTTATTTGCCCTCTTCCTTTGGTTTTTCCTCAGGTGTAGATTTTTCTTTCTTCTCTTCCTTAACTTCTTCCTTTTTTTCTTCAACTTTTGGCTCTTCTTTTTTCTCTGGCTCAGGCTTAGCTTCTTCTTTTGAAGTTTCTTTCTTTTTCTCTTCAGTAGGCTTCTCTTCTTTTTTCTCTTCTGCTTTTTCAATCTTTTCTTCATATCTAGTTTCTTCTTTAAGGCTTTTTGCCTGCATTTCAGCTTTTGCAACTAATTCTTCTGCAACAGCATCAGCCATAATGTTTGCTTCTAGAGCCAAAGCTTTTGCTTCATTAAACGCTTTTGGAACTAATAGTTCAATAGTATCTTTTGTGAAATAACCTGCTTCAACAGCTAAATTAAATGCCCAAGTTGCAGCATTGTTTAACTGTTCCATAAATGCTTTTTCATCAATAGCAAGCACATCACTAGTATAAATAACACCCTCTTCATAAGCAGCAGTTAAATCAAGTCCAATCTCCATAGGTTTAATACTTAATCTTGTTAAAAGTCCAGCAACATTTGGTTTTATTTCTTCTCCTTCTTTTACAACAACTGTATCTTCACTTATTGCAATCTTTCCGCCTTCAACTTTTGTTTTAATTCCAATTGCACCTAGTTCTCCTATTACTGGGCCAGGAGCAAAAGGTGTAGGGCCAGCAGGCACTACAATATCACTTGGAGCAACTTGTCCTGCTTTTGCAGGTGCTTTGCTTTTATTTGCAACCAATATTTTGTTTAATTTGAATGGATTCTCTTTAGTGAATATTAATGCAGGCATGCCTTTCAAATAAGGTTCTAGTTTTTCTATGCCTTTTTTCTTTTCTTTAGCTTTTTCAATAGCTATTTTCATTAATCTCCTTTTACTCATCCTTAAAACAACTTTATCTCTTAATTTAGATCTCATAACCTGAAGTTGAGGAGTAGGCATCATCTCTAGATTTACAGCTGCAATAATCGGATATCCTTCTATTAATTTCACAAATTCATCCACAACTTTCTGCTTGTATTTAGAGACTCTTGCTTCAGCCATTTTACATCAATTTAACAGGTTTGCTCATAGTCAATTTTAGTAAAATATTCCTTACGTTGTTTTTACCCCCAGGCAAATGATGTATCAATCCATCATAAACAACTAGAATATTATCAACAACCTCTTCTTCTTTACTGTCTTCTTTACCAACAATGCATTGAATCATTGGCATCACTTTAGCTGATACTTTGACTAATTTTTGCATTCTTGCATATAATGCTTTTAGATTAGCATTAGGAGGAACAACACAACCAGCCTTAGGATTTGGCATCTTTCCTTTTGGTCCAAGAATCTTACCAAAAGTAGCTGCTACTTTTGCCATTATATTTGCTTGTGCAATGAAATAATCACATTCCTGAGTTATTTTCTTAACAGCTTTCTTGTCTTTAGCATATTTAGGAAACTCATCAACAGAAATTGCAGCATCACAAACTTCTTTAGCCTGTCCTATTAACTCAGGACCAACTAAAGCGCAAACTTTAACCTTTTTCCCAACTGGAAAATGCAAACTCTGAAAGAAATCAACTTGCTCTTCTGGTTTTTTTAAGTTTAAATTTTTTAGAGTTATAATTAAGTCAACAGTCTGGTTAAAATTTCTTTTTTCAGATTTTTCTTTTAACTCTTTTAGAGATTTTAATATATCTTCTTTCTTCATCTTACTTCCCTTCTATCTGATAGATAGTATAATGGGGTTTCTTATTAGTAGAAATTAACTAGTTATTTATAAATTTAACTTAAAAAGAACAAGATATTTATATAATTAATTCTTTTTAAATTAAAAATGAAAAAGAAACTAAATGTTAAATTAATAATAAAAAGAAACGAAAAAAAATTTAGAAGTAAAGGAAGGAGCATAAATTATCTTTATTTTCCTTGTTTAAACAAAAAAAAGAGAAAAGGGCTTATTATAAGTTTTGGAGCGTGGCCAGGTCCACAATACAATAGGATAAGAGATTACTATGAAAATGAAAGAAAAGAATATGATTTGTTATATCTTGAAGATGGTTTTGGATATAAACATCAAGGGGTATTTTATCTTGCTGAAAAAGGTGATTTTTCAATAGAAGAAATTTATGCAAAATTAATAAATAAAATTATTAAAAAAAGCAAGGTGCCAAAAGAAAAAGTTTATTGTCTTGGGAGTAGTATGGGTGGGTTTGCTGCTCTTTATTTTGCTTATAAATTAAATTTAGGAAAAGTTGTAGCAATCGGTCCTTTAATTAAACTTAGAAAGTTATATCAAAAAAGCAAAGGTCATAAAAAACTATATAAGTTTATTATTAATGATTCAAAATTTAATTTAGATAAACTTATTCTAAAAAAGTTTGATAAGAAAGTTGATACAGAAGTCCATATAATCTATCAACATAATGATGATCTTACTATTAAAGGAGGTATTTCTGACTTATTAAAAATACTAATTAAAAATGAAAATAAATTTAGTGTTGAAAGTTTTGATATTAAAACATCTAAAAATATTAGTAATCATATTATTATTTCCTATATAACGGACAGAATAAAAATTATGAAGGAATTCAATGAAAAGTTAACTATAAATTATCCACCTAAATAACTCTTCTCTTTGCCTAGATTCTGAATAATCAATTCACCAAAATCACATGTTTTACACACAGCATCAACAGTTATCCAGTCATCTTCTGTTTTATATCTGTTCATGGCTTTTGGCAGCCATATCTGGACATAAACATGACCAGGAATAAACACAAATCTGCTTTTAATTCCAATTGCTTCCATTAAATTTGCCAATAACACAGAAGAATCATCACAATCTCCACCACCAGAAACTAAACTCTCTCTAGCAGATTTAACATATTCATATCTGTTTGGATCACTTACATAATCAAAATTATCTCTCACAAAATGATATATTGCTTTTGCTTGGCACACTTTCTGTCCATCGCAGGCAATACTAGCAACTTTATCAGCAACTTGTTTAATTACAGGATCATTTGGCTGAACTAATTTCAAAAAATCCTGTCTGCTGCTAACAGAATTATTCAAGATAGTGATGTTTAAAGGCAAAACCTCTCCAAGCTCAGGAATTCTATTTGGAGAAGGGTCTAACTTAACAGCATATCTAGGTACAACCATTAAAACTATAAGCAAGACCAAAAAAATACCCATAATATACTTAATAGGTCCTTTATACCAAGGTTCTGGTTCAATAGTTTCTTCTTCCATAAGTTAAAAAACAAAATTAGTCTATTTAAATCTTACCAAAAACTAAAAAGATTTTTAAACAAGCCCCAAATTCTAATTAATAGGGGGAATTATGTTAGATAATTACAAACAATTAGTAAATAAAGAATTAGATTTATTCTTCAAAGACAAACTAGAAAAAGCAGATCAAATAGACCCTTCTTCTAAGCAAATGATTGAACTTCTAAGAGAATTTACTATGAGGGGTGGAAAAAGACTAAGAGCAGCTCTAGTTTACCATGGCTATAAATGTTTTAGTAATAAGAATCTTAAAGAAATAATTAAAGCATCAATGACAATGGAACTAATTCAATCCTATCTCCTTATCCATGATGATATAATAGATAACGATGATTTAAGAAGAAATGGTCCAACATTGCATATTTCTTATAAAAACATTGCAAAAAGAAAATACAAAAAAATCGATTCAAATCATTTTGGGATATCCATGGCAATTTTAGCAGGAGACATTTGCGCAGCATTTGCAAACGAAATAATAGCAAAATTAAAAATAAAAGAAAAGTACAAAACACCAGCATTATCAGTTCTAAATCATTCAGTACATCATGTAATATATGGCCAGGCTTTAGATATTCTTTCAGAATTAAGAACAATAACCAACAAAGATATAGAGAAAATCCACAGGCTTAAAACAGCAACCTATACAATTGAGTCACCCTTGAAAATAGGCGCTTTATTAGCAGGTGCAAAGCAAAAACACCTTAACATTCTGTCAAGATATGCAATACTGTTAGGAAAAGCATTTCAAATAAAAGATGATATCTTAGGAATGTTTGGAGAAAAACAAAAAGTTGGAAAACCAGTTGATTCAGATCTTAAAGAAGGCAAAAAAAATCTATTAATACTTAAAGCATTAGAAAATGCAACTCCAGCTCAAAAACAACAAATCCAAGAAGCATTAGGAAACCCAGACTTAACAAAAAATCAGCTTAATCAAGTAAGAGCAATAATTATAAAAACAGGCTCTCTATCCTATTCACAGAACCTAGCAAAAAAGTTAGTGCAAAAAGCAAAATCAGCTATTAAATCAGCAAAATTAAAACCAGAAGGAAAAAAATTTCTGTTCAAAATAGCAGATTATATAGAACAGAGGGAGTGTTAAAATGACCAAATTCAAACCAGAAGAAGTAGATTCATATTTATTATTACAAGAGTTATATGCAATAACTCATTTTTCAAGTGAAGAAGAAAGAAACATACAATCTCCAGAAATCCTTAGACATTTTTTTGAACAGAGCGAATCAGCTCAATTAGTATTTCCAGGATTTTCTCCAGAACAAATTAAGTCTGTTGAATCAAATTCTCCAGCCACAATTGATGTTTTATTTGAAGATACAAGTTCAATCACTCTAGGAATAACTCCAGAAAGATACCAAAGAACTATAGAAAGTTACCAAGAAGCCAAAAGAAGAGGAACATTAGATCAAGATTTACCAAAAATTGTAAGTGGATTTTTAAGAGAATATCAATCAGGCATGTTATTAAGAACACTTTCTCCAGAAAACTTTACTTCTGCAACAGATTCAGAAGATCAACTCTATTTTTCATTTGGAGTTCCATTTTCTCCATGGGTTCAACTGCAATTCTCAGATTCTGGAATATCAGTAAGAGGAGGGCCTTTAATATACGCCCATCTTGAAGAAGACGCAGGATGTGACCTATACCCTTCATTTTATCAAGTACGAGAATTAGACTTTGCTTTATCAGAACTTGCTAAATCAGATCCTAATGTTAGAAAACAAACACAGGTTCAAGAAGAACCAGATCCAGATGATGTATTAAATGGTTTGGTAATAGGACCAGCTAGATTTCCTAAAAGCTCAGCAACAGAAGATAAGATTTCTCACAGAGATTTTGAAGTAAGGGAAGAAGTTGTTCCAGTAACAGCTCTTCCTGATGTTTTATCATATCTAAGAGACAGCCATCAAATAACAGCAAAACCAATACGAGAATCAGGAGCTAGTTATTCAAACCCAGTATTTCACAAAATATTTCAACAGTCATTCTAGATGAAAAAAATAACCTTAGCAAAACATGCAGGTTTTTGTTTTGGAGTAAAAAGAGCTCTAAATATAGTTACATCAGCTAAAAACAAGAATAAAACTAAAAAAGTCAATATTTTTGGCCCTTTAATCCATAATCCACAAGAAATAAAGAGATTAGAGAAAAAAGGCATTAAAACTGTCTATAAGCTTCATAAAAATCTAAAAGACATTCTAGTTATCAGAGCCCATGGTGTTCCTGACAGCTTAATAAAAAGAGCAAAAGCAAAAGGTCTTAAAACAATAGATGCAACATGCCCTTTTGTAAAACAAGTACATGTTATTTCTAAAGACCTGGAAAAAAAAGGCCACCAGGTTGTTGTATTTGGAGATGCTTATCATCCAGAAGTTGTTGGTATTGCAGGAAATCTTAAAGACCCAATTGTTGTAGAAGAACCAGAACTGATAGAACATTTTCCATTTATAGAAAAAATGGCCTTAGTAGCTCAAACAACTCAAAATCAAAAAAAATTCAATAAAGCTGCAAAACTTCTAAAAAGTAGATGCAACAAACTAATTGCCAAAAACACTATTTGTAATGCAACAGAACAAAGACAAAATGCTTCAAAAAAACTAGCAGAAAAATCAGATATTATGATAGTAATTGGTGGACAAAATTCAGGAAACACAAAAAGACTCAATCAAATTTGCAAATCTCTTCAAAAAAACACATATCACATAGAAACAGAAAAAGAGCTAAAAAAACAATGGTTTGACAATAAAAAGAAGATAGGAATAACAGCAGGAGCATCAACACCAGACTGGATCATAAGAAAAGTCATATCAAGAATCAAAGAAATTTAATTATTTTCCAAATCTTCTTTCTCTTTTGCCGTATTCTTCTATACATTCAACAAAATCTTCTTTTTCAAATTCAGGCCACATTTTATCTAAGAAAATCAATTCAGAATAAGCTCCTTGCAATGGCAGAAAATTACTCATTCTTTTAGTTCCGCCTGTTCTTATAATTAAATCAGGTTCATCTTCCATATACAAATTTCTTGAAAAATTCTCTTCATTTATATCTTCAATCTTTAATTTTCCTTTTTTAACCTGCTCAGCTATTTTCCTAGCAGCATCAATAACTTCTGCTCTTCCACCATAAGCCATTGCAAAATTAATAACATATTTATCATGATTTTTTGTTCTTTCCATAATATCATTCATTCTTTCCTGAACATCTTTTGGAAACATCCAAATCCTTCCAATAACATTAATCCTTATTTTGTTCTTGTAGATTTTTGGATCATCTCTCATTCTATCAAATTCTTTTACAAAAAGATCCATTAAATAATCAAATTCTTTTTTTGGCCTATTAAAATTTTCAACAGAAAAAGCATAAAGTGTTAATTCCTTAATATCAAGCTCTTTGCACCAATTAATTAATCTCTCAACCTTTTTTGCTCCCCACTCATGGCCTTTCCAAGGCTTCATCATAAGTCTCTTTGAAAACCTTCTATTGCCATCCAAGATTATTGCTACGTGTTTAGGTGTTTTATTACCGCTTGGTTTCATTAACTACTCCCTCTTTTTAAAGGTAAGAAAATTTATCATTTAAAAATTTTTCTGAAACTTTGAATCAAATCTTGTGATATTAATCTTATTTGATTCAAATGTTAAAAAGACCTTGTCTTTTTATAAAAGCCAACAAATATTTCCTTAGGCACAGCAATCCCTGCTTCTACAAACAATTTGGCTAAATCATAGCCATCTTCTTCAACTTCAGCTCTAAAATTCAATAACTTTCTAATAGCAAAGTCTGTTAAAAACCCCTCGTTAAATGCTAAAGCAATAGATTTATTTTTATGATTATAAACCTTTCTATTCTTTAAATCAAAGAAAACACCTTCCTTTTGCCAAATATTACCTTTATCTTCAAAACCATAATTATACAGTTCTAATTTAATCAAATCCAAAAGCAATTCTTCTTTAGTTTTATTGTTAACATAGTAATTTACATCATCAATATTGTAGAATTCAAAAAAATCCATCACATTCTTTCTATCAAACCTATAAACCCTTCCAAGATATTTCTTTGTCTTCTGTTTAACTCTATTGCCTCTTTTTTTCCATTTATTCTCAACAATATAAGCATACTCTTTTCCTTTGATTTTCTTGGTTCTGATGAATGCCATACGATAATTAGGCACTAGTATATTATAAATAATTTTTGCTTTTATAAGCCCTGAAACCCCAGAATTCAAGCACTTGAGAATTTAGTTAGTATAGCTTTTTCTCTACTAATTTACCCTTTTCCTCAGTAAAAATCTGGCCTTGAAATTTATATATGTTCCTTTTAGTGTTTCTCCAGCAATTAGGGTCTAAACCACCTTTCATACACGTTTGATTTAAGAATTCTTCAACATTCCAACCCCATTCACCAGGTACTTGAGGCAATAATAATCCACTTCCAAATTCATCTTTAACCATTAAACCATCTTTTCCAATCTTTATTTTCTTCATATATTCCTTAGGGTCTTTAACTTCAATAACTTCTGGCTTAGTTAAAACAGTAAGTTCAATCCTTAAATCCTTCATCTGCGCCTTAACTAAAGGAGGAAATCTAGGATCTTTAAAACCAGCACTTACAGCAGCTTTTCTAACACCAAGCCATAATGGAAAAATAGGCTCTGGAAAACCAATACATCCAGCCAAGTCTTCTTTAACATAAACACTTACAAAAACACCAGTTTCTTCCTTAAACTCCTTTTGTAAAACTTCAGAAACTTCTAATGTTTTGCCTTCAAAATAAGAAGAAATCGCGTCTTTAGCAAGTTTAATTAATTTTTTAGCCTGTGCTAGGCTTACCATTTTACTCCTTTTACAAATGCTTGTTTGAATTTATCAGCCTTTTTACCAAGTCTTTTTGCAGCTTCTGTTAAAGCTTTTTTTGGTGCTTCTTTTCCATCAGTTTCTACAACAATTTTAGGAACACCAACCAAAGGATGAGCAATATTATAACCAGCTATCTTAACATGTTTGTCATTCCATAATTCTTTTTTAAGAGCATTACAGAATGTATGTGTCTCTCCTTTTAATTCAATGATCATCTTATTTTTACTTTCTTCAACAATCTTTATTTCCATTTCCAAAGAAATTATCTAGTTATTTATAAGCTTTTCTAATCTCCAACAACCTACTTTAATTCTATGAATTCTTTTCTTATGGTATTCCATTGTCATCTTTAGAGGGAAATCAAAGCTCCAAAAATGACTCATTCTAAATCCTTTTTTCTTTATAAATTCGTCGATAAATCTACCTGATTCTAGTTTATGAAAAGAGTAGATTATAGGGGCTACTGTAAAGGCTTTTTCTAGAAAAACTTTGTCAGCATGTTTTACCTTTACACCAAAAGGTGGGTTTTGTAAAACAAGGTCTGCTTTTCCTTGGAATTTGGTGATATCCTCGACGATAAATTGGCTTTCTCCTAGCTTTGTTTCTAGTTCTTGTTCTACAAATTTAAGATTTTCTTTGGCAATTTCAATGACTTTATCGTCGATATCTACGAAAATTACTTTCTTTGCTCCGAGGATTAATGCTCCGATTCCTAGGACTCCTGTCCCACAGCCTAGGTCAACTATCACTTTTCCAGAAATGTCTCCTTTCATGTTTGCGAACCATAGAATTTCTGCTGTGATTTCTGGATCTGTTTGATACTGCTCTAGCTCAATCCTCACTTTTCCAATTTCAAACCCTTTGAGCTTTGAAAGCAATACTGCTAATCTTGATTTTGATGTTACTTCCATTTTAAATTCTCACTTTTCTCTTTTCAACTTATTTGCACTCATATTTTATATAAATCTTTGCACTTTTAGATATTAGCAAATACATCTAAACTCTCACTTTTTGCTCAAAATTAAAGCAAAATTGGGCTATTTTTAATAGATTTGATTAGATTATGTGTAAAGTATGCTATTTAGAAGTAATTTATGCATTTTATAGGGGATTTTAGTATTTTATCGACGATATGTGTTATTTTTAAAATATACTTATTTTTATACTTATTTCTAATAGAAAGAAACACTCACTTT
>JAHWIM010000040.1 GCA_019322535.1 Candidatus Woesearchaeota archaeon | reverse complement strand
TACTAAAGAGTTCGTTGTCTCTTTTAAGTAAAGTGTGGTCTGGAATATTATTTTTCTGAAGATCCACCCAAAAATCTTTGTATTCTCTTTCATTTTTCTTAACTCTTTTTTTAATCAAATCTAAAACATCTTTGAGGGTTTGTTTGCGAGTTTCTTTCTCAACCATTAAGCTTCACCAAGATATTTCTTTTTGAACTTTTTGATTATCTTTAAGACTTGATTAGAAGTATATGTGGATGTCCTATTTTCGTTGAACATTCTATTACATGCTTTTTGATATACTTTTTGAGATTGAACTTCATTTTCAAAATCTTTAAAAATCTCTTTTGCTGTTTCTTGTTCTTGTTCTTTGAGTGCTTCTTCTAAAATATCATACAAATCCTGTATAGAGTCTTCTCCTGAAAGTTCACCCCAAAATTCTGGTCTATATTCTTTTGCCTTTTTCAAGGATTTTTCTATAATTTTTTCATAAACTTTTTTCATAGAGCTTCACTCGTTGAATGAATTTTAATTTCAATTAGATGAGTTGAATTTAATTTGCATATACAAATATCTTTATTAGTTGTTACTAACCTATGATATTCATAACCTAAACTCTCACAATCTAATATACATTTATCCCCCACATCTTCTGCAATGTGTTGCAAATAAAAAAATCCAATAATACTTAATAATATAATCGTTATCAATACCATTGTATATAGAAGCATTTCATAAACTTTTTTCATTAAGCTTCACCTTTAACTCCATCTATTCAACTTCTCAGCCATGAATGGCTCAAGACGTTTTTTTGCTATTGCAATATATTCTTTTTTGAGATCAATGCCTATCCAATTTCTGCCTAATTTCTGTGCAACTAGGCATGTTGTTCCACTTCCAACGAATGGGTCTAGGACTATTCCACTTCTCCAACCAGCTTCGCATTTGCATTTTGTGAAGCCGAGGGTTTTATATTGTGCTGTTAAATGTCTTTGACAAATTTCTTGACCAATGTCTGTTCCTTTGTTAGTTTTACCTATTTCAATACCTTTATGTGGGTTTGCTTTACCTAATAATTTAGCATATTCTTCAGTAGGCTTAGTAATCCTCTCCCGTATGAATCCACACTTTTTGCAGATTTGTTTTGGGCAACTAGACTTTATAGGCTTGACGCATAGCTCTTCTGGGTATACTGCAAAGTGGGCTTCTGGAAACGGCTGGGTTGTTATGCTCCAGAAGTCTCCTGGTGCTTTACCTTTAGGATTCCATCTGCCTTCCTCTTGATATTTCTTCTTGTATTCATCCCAACCACCACTTTTAGCTGCAAAACCATGAGTGAAACTTGTTTTTAAAACATCTCCTGGGTTTTTGCCGAGTGGGTTTAATTCTCTTTTAGAACCAAAACAACCAGAAGAACCCCCCCACCTTGATACCCCTTTCTCATTTTTTTCTTCTACCTTTGATTCCCAATTAATCTTCCTACCATCATATATTTTACTTTTATGAAATGTTTGTTGTTTCTCCCTAATAACATCTAAATCATAATAATACTTGCGATTTTTAACCAGATGAAACACGTGCTCGTAAGTTGTGTTTAGACGGTCTTTGACGCTTGAAGGCATTGGGTTTGGTTTAGACCAGATAATATCGTTTCGTAGAATCCAACCATCATTTTGTAAGGATATTGCTAAGCGTGAAGGCATAAGCATGAGCTGTTTTGGTTGAAGCCATTTTCCATTAGCCTTTTTCCAAATAATGTTTTTATGATTAGGAGAACATTTGGAAGCATTTACTGATTTATCAACAGGCCATCTTCCTTCTTTAGAAGGTTTACCAAATTCTTTGGGATTTGAAGAAGACGTAGCAGAACCACAATAAGTATCACCTACATTTAAATAAAAAGAACCTGATTTTTTGAGAACCCTTCTTAACTCACGGCATATTTCAACCATCTTTTTAATCCATAGATTAGGGTGTTCTTCTAAACCTATCTGACCTTCAACACCATAATCACGAAGTCCCCAATAAGGAGGAGATGTCATAATCATATCTATTGATTCGGCTGGTAAAGTCTTTAACACTTCTAGCGTGTCTCCGTTTATTAATTGATTTACTTTCATTTACTCACCTTCTTCACTTTTTGAAGTGAAGTTAAGTTTTTTATTATTATACATTATCTTAAATCCAATAATCAATAAAGCAACGGCACATATTGAAACACCCACAATTAACCCAGCGGTAAAATCAGGGCAATTTAGTAATGTATTAGGAGCACAACTCATTTCACATCACCAAGTTTTTTATACTTCAACTTCCTAAATTTAATCCAGTAAAACACCAAATGACTCAACCACTTAGTTTTTTTATTTCTTTTTCTAACCAAACTTTAAATTCAAATAAATTGTATCTTTTGTTAAACTTTTCTAAAACTTCTTTGAGGGTTTGTTCTTGACCTGATTCAAATCCTTCTTTAAAACCTTTTATTGCTATTCTCACAGCTGTTTGTTTTTTCATAAAGCTTCACCTTCTAGTTTTTTTATTTCTTTTTCTACTAATGTTTTTTGCTTATCAACATCTTCTAATCTTTTACGTGCTATCTTACAATATTCCTTAGAAATATCAAATCCTATGAAGTTACGATTAAGCTGTTTACAAGCTACTGCTGTTGTGCCTGAACCTATGAAAGAATCAAGAATTATGTCTCCTTCTTTTGATGTTTTAAGTAGTAATTTTTTTATTAAATTTAGGGGCTTTTGTGCTGGATGTATTCTATTATCCACCTTCACAGCAGAGTATCTTAAAATATCGCCATCGCCTGTAGGTATTTTATGTTTTTCTGGTCTTACCCCAAATAAAATTAGTTCGTGCTGATGTCTCCAATAATACCCATTAATAGAAGTCTTTTTATCCCATATTAAAGGTCTTACAGTTTTGAACATAGAATAAGCATAACAGAAAAATATGGGGTAACTTTGTCCATTACAAAACATATAAAATAAACCATCTTTCTTCAATACTTTATCTACTCTATCAAAGAAAGTCTTGAAAAATCCCTCTAAAATTCCCAAGTCTGCAAAGTTTCTCTTAAACCTTTTTCTTGTATCATAATGAACTGCTGGAATAAAATAAGGGGGGTCAATCAATATCAAATCAATACAATTATCTGGTAACTCTTTCATTAATTCTAAGCAATCTCCTTGAGTTATCTTATTAAGGTATTTCTCCTTCCAATCCATTCACTCACCTTCTAGTTTTTTTATTTCTTTTCTTATATTATTTATAAATTCGTGAAATGAACCAATATTTTTATCAAGTTCCTTATCAATCAAATCTAAAACTTCTTCTAGGGTTTGTTTTCTCTCAGTTTTTCTAGTCTCTTCTTCTAATTTATCTAATAATTCTTTCACATATTCTTTACCCATTAAGCTTCACCTTTCAACCATTAATAATGTAAATAGTAATATTGCATCTATAGATGCAAGAACCATTACAATCCTTGT
>JAHWIM010000039.1 GCA_019322535.1 Candidatus Woesearchaeota archaeon | reverse complement strand
TTTTTATTAACTTAAATTGCTTTCTAAGTTCTTTTTCTTGTTGAGAATCTGTAAGCACTGCCCATGATTTTTCAGTGATTGGAAGTCTTTCTTCATAAAGTCTAACCCATTTCTTCATGTAAGGGTATTTTTTTACTTTCTTTTTTAATTCCAAAAATCCTTTCCTGTTATGTAATACCTTAGTTTTTGTATTAAAGCCAAACTGGAAAATAGAATCCCACCATAATTCACTTAATGCTCTTCTTGTAACAGCTTTGTTTTTATATCCCTTAATAAATCTCTCTCCAATTTTATTTTTTATTCCAAAATTATAGACTCTTGTTATAAATAAACCATCATCTTTCAAATGTTTTTTTACATTCCTATAAAATTTATCTCTCATGCTTAAAGGAATATTGTTAATAACAAAATCACCTAGGATTAAATCATATTTCTTTTTTAATCTCATAGTAAGCCAGTTGTCTTGAATGAATTTCTCTTTTCTTTTGATATTAGTTAATACACTTGTATTTATTTTATACATCACTTTATTTATATCTACCATGTCGACATGAATCTTGTATTTAGCCATAAGTTTTCTGTAAGCTATTGTGCAGCCAAGGATTAAAACATCTGGTTTTTTCTTCAGAATCTTCTTCAAATAACCCTCTATTATCTTCACATCCTGTTTTGAAGGTGTAGAAGGACTTACAGTGTATAGATATTGTTCTGCAAACTTTTTCCATGGTTGTGTATATGTTTTTTTCATTTTTTCTTCAAAAAATAAATAGGACACATATTTTTAAAGATTTCTTTGCCATACTTTACTCTAACAACTTTGAAATGTTTCTTCAGCATTTTTTCATTATCTGCTTTCTCATGCATCGTACAAGGGTTATTATAACAGGATAATATTCTAACAAAATGCTGCCCTCTATTCTTAGGAAGAATTCCTTTTTCCATATCTCTTTTCATATTCTTTACAATCTGCTGAGGATTTAAGCAATCTTTTTTCATATCATAATAATAATTCAAGAAAGGCAAATGATAAACTTCTTGCAAATAATGCCCTTTTTTAAGCAACTTTTCTCCTTCTTTTAAAGTTTTCTTCATATTCTTATATTTCAACTCTCTGTTCCACATTCTTTGAACAGCTAATCCATTATCTTTCAAAAGAGAATGTAATTTTTTAGCTAATTTTGGCTGTTTTTTCCAAGGCAGCATAAGAAAAGCCAAATCCCCAAGAATTAAATCAAACTTAAATGGAAATTTCATGTCAATCCAATTGTCTTCAACAAAAAAATCTTCACCTTTTCTCTTCATCAATGTTTTTGTAATATTCAAATAAACTTTTTTATTATAATCAACAACATATGGTTTTATCCCATACTTATAACATAATCCTCTTAATTCAACAGTAGAACCAAGAATCAAAACTTTAGCATCTTTCTTTAACTTCTTAACAGCTTCTTCAAATACCTTTACTTCAGTCTTTGAAGGCCTTGAAGGAGGCTTAAAGTCTTTCCATCCAACTGCTTGTCTTCCAGTCCACTTTTTCATTTTTTCATCACATGTATAGGAATTTTATTCTCTCCAATTTGTTTTGGCATTTCTACCTTAACTTTAAAGTATTTCTTAGCCATTTTTAAAAATTCTGTATGCAATGGCAGGAATAGAACCAAAGGAGATGTTTCATAACCTAATCCTTCTATAGAAATAAACTCTTTTTTTGTTATCTTTCCATCATTATAAAGTTTTTTGAATGTATAATATTGTTTTTGTAATGAACCTTTATCTGCATCATAGTATAAAGAATGCAGCATCTGATTCATATAATTCCTAAAACTCTTGCCTTTGTATTTTCTTCTATAAATACTCATCATTTTCTTTAAAGATAAACCTTTTTTTGGCAGTCTAACCCATGTTTTTGAGATAAACAATCCATCATCTTTCAAAAGCTTTTTTACATTTTTCAAAATCTTAATAACTTGTTGTTTTTTAACAACAGTCAAGGAAGCTTCTGCAAAGACTAAATCAAACTTCTGCTTTAACTTTAATTTTGTCCAATCTTGTCTAATAAGAATCTCTTTCCCCTTAACTTTCTTAAGTAATTTCAATGCCTCATTATTATCTTTGCTGTAATCACAAACATAAGCAGTTAACTTCTTAGAATTGACCAAATCTCTTAACTCTGGTGTACTACCTAAGATCAAAACCTTAACATCTCTGCCTTTCTCCCTTATCTTCTTATCCAAATATTTACTAAAAACAGCAATATCCCATTTTGACGGCCTTATAGGCGGCTTGTAATTCTTCCACTTATTAGCCATCTCAAGTGTCCATTTTTTCATTAAGATAAAAATTAGAAATATATTATATAATACTTTCGGAAAAACTTAAATACTTGTTTAAGAAAAATAATATTAATGAAGCAATCTAAACAATGGATTGATTTTGAGAAAAAGTATAGTTTTGTAGAAAGATATTCAAAGTTTTACTGGGGTATTGGTATTCCAGAAAAAAAAGACATGCAAATATTCACTAAATTCTTCAAACAAAGCCTGAAAAATCAAAAATTGAAAAAAGCAAAAGTGTTAATTTTAGGCTCTACTCCTAAGATGAGGGATTTAGCTGCAAAATTTAATTCTGATATTACTTTGATAGATGTCAGCAAAGAGATAATAAAAGGAATGACTAAGTTAATCAAACATAAGAAAAAAGAAAGAAAAATTCAGGGAAACTGGTTTAAGACGCCTTTCAAAGATAATGAGTTTGACATTATCTTAGGAGATTTGGTTTTAGGAAATGTTGGCGCAAAAGATCTTAACAGATTCTTAAAAGAAGTAAATAGAGTTCTAAAACCAGATGGAGAGTGGATTCATAGAATTTTCTTTGTTCCAGATAAATGGAAATATGAACCTATTGATAATACATTGAAGAAATTTGAGAAATGGAAAGACAGAAAAAAAGCACTTGAACCATATTTATTCTTCAACACATATGATCCTAAAACCCATTTAGTATCAACAAGCAAAATTGGAAAATGGTTTTCTAAATATTGGACAGGAAAGGGCTATAATTACCCTGACAAAAAAGTCAACTGGTGTATGGAAGAACTCTATAAAACATTTAGTCCATATGAAAAAACTTGGCACTGCGGAACTAAAAAAGAAACATGGAAATGGCTATCTAAATATTTTAAAGTCATAAAAGAAGAGCAGCCTAATGATCATAGGCTTGCATATACTTTTCCAATAATTGTTTGTAGAAAAAATTAAGAATTCAAATCAAAAACTCCGCCATGACCAAAAATTAACAATCCATCTCTTCCTTCTTCAACTAATTTTGCCATTGATTCTAAGTTCTGCTTGTCAAGCATGTCTCTTTCACTTTGGTTTCTAGGTGGAGCCCATTCTTCTAGTGGAATCGCATTACCATAAATTGCTGTTTCAGGATTATCACTAAGAAATCTTTTCAAATATCTTTCATCACAAAGACAATCTCCTGTGAATACAGCCTTAGAAGTAACCTGCTCTTCTCCTGTTTCTAGATTTATCACAACTACTTCATCATCTTCAATTGCAAATGATTTATGAACGTGATCATGTCCAGGAGTATCAATTATCCTTAATCTGTATGGTTTTCCACGATGATCATTAGTAACATATCTTTTAAATTTATCAGCTGTTATTCCTCTTTCTCTATTTCCTTTAAAAGCTTCTCTATGTCCTGCCCATTTACCAACATCTTTAACATCAACACCATAAATAACATCAAAAAGCTCGTCTTTTGCATCAATCATCCAATAAGCATCTGGAAATAAATCATGGTTTCCATTGTGGTCTCCATGAGCATGAGAACTATAAACTGCATATACTGAATTTTGAGGATCTAAATTTTCTTCTTTTGCAATAACATCCAAGGATCTTAGTAATATTCCTTTATCATCATGATCTCCAGAATCAAGCATAAAAATATTACTAGGAGTTTTTACCCAAAGAACTGTTCCACCACCACTCACTGTTCTTTTAAGTTTATCAGCATATGGTCTTTCTACTTCACCAGCACTAATTTTACCTAATTTTTCAAATAAATGTTCATCAGGATCAGCAGTGCATGTTCCGTTTACAGCAATATATAATTTTGTTGTCATTTTACAAACTCTTCTCTATACCTCTCTTTATATGATCAATTACTTGAGAATAATCTGATTCTGTACCGCATGCAACTCTAACTAATCCAGGTTTAACACCCCATTTTTGTATAGCATCAGGACTTAACTGCCCAGCCCAAGTTATAGACAATGTATGAGGTTCAGCTAAACTGACTCTATGTTTTATAGTATGCGGATTTCCAATCAAATATTGATCAAATTTTCTTCCTCTTTTATAAGGAACATCTCCTTCTCCATCAAATACAAAAGATAAAACACCACCGCCAAGTCCATACCTTGTTTCACTAAAATCTTCTTCAACATAATTAACACTAACGCCATCCACAGATCTTAAAGCATGTGCTAATTCCTTTGCATTTTCAGAAGCTTCTTCTACAACACTTGCAACATAACCAGCTCTGCTGCCAAATTCCTGTGCATCTCTAATTGACATTATTCCTCCTTGATTTTTCCTTACATTTTGTACTCCAGGAATCAGTTCTTTTGGTGCAATAACTACTCCGCCAGTCATATCTCCTTTTCCTGAAAAATATTTTGTTAAACTATGTACAACCATATCAGCTCCCATTCTAAATGGTTCTTGCAAATAAGGAGTTAAAAAAGTATTATCAACAATAACAGGCACATTATATCTATGTGCAACTTTTGCAACTTCTCTTGTATCTGTATATTCAATTGATGGATTTGCAATAGGTTCAAATATTACTCCTAATACTTCTTTTCCTTTTGATTTTTGTTCTTTTATTGCTGCTTCTAAAGCACCAGGAACATTTAAATCAACTGTAATTCCTGGATAAGTTCCAATTGCATTTCTTCCATTGCCTTCATCTTCTAGAATAGCTTTTGTTGAACTATAC
>JAHWIM010000038.1 GCA_019322535.1 Candidatus Woesearchaeota archaeon | reverse complement strand
GTGCTTCAGGAAATAATGATTCATACCTCTTTAGATATTTGACTGCTTCTGCAAGGTTTCTTGTTAAATATCTAGCTCTATCCATCTTTTTTGATGCTTCATCTAAATCGTCATCTTTAATCAATCTTTCAGCCTCTTCTCTTAATACTCTAATCTCTTTAAATCTTGCAGAAATATAATCATCAATTACATCTGTTGGCTGAACATCTCTATGATCTTTAACTTCTAGAAGGATCATATCCATAATTACATCTGGTATTGCTTCTTCTGTCAATTGAGCAGATGCTTCAGGAAATAATGATTCATACATCCTAAGATATCTGACTGCTTCTGCAAGGTTTCTTGTCAAATATCTAGCTCTTCTCATTTTCTCTACTGCTTCATCTAAATTGTCATCTTTAATCAGTCTGTCAGCCTGTGTTTTTAATCCCTTTATCTCTTCATATCTTGCAGAAATATAATCATCAATTGCATCTACTGGCTTTGAACGATCATCTCTATAAGTACGATAACTTATATTAACATCTACTGACTTTATTAAATAATCTAAAGTTGGTTGAGTCTGATCCATATTAGAATTGTATATGTTTTAGAAGTATAAAAAACTTCACAAATTTTTATTTTTGTATTTACAATACTTCACAATAGGACATTTATAACAAAGAGGCTTTCTTTTAAAACAGATAGTCTGTCCGTGGACAACAAATAACTCATTCACAACAAGCCAATATTTTTGCGGAATCTTTTTCTTCAAATCTTTCCATATTTTTTTAGGATCTTGCTCAGAAGTCCATCCTAATCTGTTTGCAACAACTGCAACATGTGTATCAATAGGTATTTCAGGAATATTAAATGCATAAACCAAAACACAGCATCCAACTTTATGCCCAACACCAGGTAGTTTCATCAATTCATCCAAGTCAGAAGGAACTTTTCCTTTGTAATCCTTAATAATCTTCTTTGCAGTGTTGATAATATACTTTGTTTTTTGATTAAAATAAACAGTTCTTTTGATTATCTTCTTAACAACATTAGGATTTGCGTTAGCTAATGCTTTCAGTGATTTATATTTCTTAAACAATTCACGAGTAACAGGAATAGTTGCTTTGTCATTTGCTCTTGCAGACAATATTGTAGAAATCAAAATCTTCCAAGCAGGATATTTTCTAAACTGGCCCAGCATAGAAACTCCCTGCTGCTTTGCAAGTATCTTTAAAACCTTATCAACGTTTTTCATAAGGACTTACCATTAAGAAACGTTCTGCTAACTTTGTTGCGTTTTCAATTGCATCTTTAATATCTTTTAAACTTGGATTTGGTCTTGGTCCATTAGCATCCATAACTTTTTTTATAATATGGGGAATATCCATAAACTTGCATTCACCAGCTAAAAACTTGCTAACCATATAATCATTTGCAGCATTCATCTCAGCAGGTAATGTTCCTTTTAAAGCTGCAGCTGCATAAGCATAATCTAGACAGGGAAATCTTTCTAGATCAGGTTCAGCAAAAGTTAGATCCTGAGTAAAATCTAATCTCCTTATAGGAGCACCCCATCTTTCAGGATAAGATAATGCATATTGTATTGGAAGTCTCATATCAGGCTCACTCATCTGAGCAATAACACTTCCATCAGAATACTCAACCATTGAATGAATTATGCTTTGAGGATGGATTACTACTTTTATTTTACTAAAAGGAATCCCATACAGCCACATTGCTTCAATAACTTCAAAACCATTGTTCATCAAAGTTGCAGAATCAATAGTTATTTTCCTGCCCATATTCCATGTTTTATGCCCTAATGCATCATCAACACTAACATACTGCATTTCATCACGAGTCTTATCATATAATGCTCCGCCAGAGCAAGTAAGAATCAATCTGTGAACATTTCCAATGTTTTCTCCATCCAGGCATTGAAGTAAAGCACTGTGTTCAGAATCAATAGGCATTAAATGAGTGCCTTTTTCTCTAACCTTCCTCATCACTATCTCACCAGCAGCAACCAAAGTTTCTTTGTTTGCAAGAGCAATATCTTTTCCGCATTCTATTGCTTCTAGTGTTGCCTCAATGCCAGACAGACCAACCAAAGCATTAACTAAAACATTATACTGAGGCAGCCTAGCCATCCTTACTACAGCATTTTCTCCTGAATAAACATCAATATCAACTTGTTTTCTAAGCTCATCTGCTTTTTCAGAATCAGCAACACCAACAGCAAGAGGCTTGTATTTCTTTATCTGTCTTAATAATAATTCAAGATTGTTGTTTGAAGATAATGCCACAACCTCAAGTTTGCCAGGATATTTGTCAACAACCTCTAATGTCTGCGTACCAATACTCCCAGTACTTCCTAATATTGCTAATTTCTTAATATTATCTCCCCCAAATATCAGATTACAAGCTTATATAAAAATTTTAACACAATTTTTGGGTAAATATTTAAATTCTTTTCAATTCTAATTTATTATGCAAGAATTATTAAAACAATTAGAAAAGTTTGGCAAAGAGCATTCTATGTTTAATATAAGAGGAAATTTCTGCAAAATAATTTTAAAATTTCAACAAAGATTTATTAAAAAACAAAAAATTATTAAAGGAAAACAAAAAATTATTAAAAATGTTCAATATATTAGATAAACAGGAAATATCTTCTGAAATAAAAAAAGAAATTGAGGAGATTACAAAAGAAACTTACGAATTAGACATTATAAACTTCAGAAAAAAACATAAAAAAAGAAACAATCTAAAAAGAATTAAAAAAGTATTAGATTATTTTTATAAATTAGCAAAAAAATATGAAAT
>JAHWIM010000037.1 GCA_019322535.1 Candidatus Woesearchaeota archaeon | reverse complement strand
CATGAATAATATATTTACCTTTTATTACAATATCTTTCATTTTTCCTAGAAATCCATGGGGTGGATTTTCTCTTTATTCGTTCTCTACTCTTGGTGCTAATATGAAAGATAACAGTACTTTATCAACCTCTTTAAATTCTAATTTTAAAGGATAATCTTTATTGAACTGTATGGTGACATCATTTGCTATTTTAGAGCCACCAATCATTTTTTTGAGATACTCAATAGAGTATTTTGACTTTACAGTGTCTGGAGGAGTTGACATTTTGGTTTGTTCTCCTTCATTTATCTCTATATTAGCTTTTGAAAGATCACCTTCTGCTTGGATAGTGAATTTTTTTGGATTTGATACAAAAGAGACAGATTCTGCCACTATATCTACATCTTCGATAGCATCATTTAGGATGTTTGTTGTTGTTTTGATTGTGACTGGAAAACTAAGATCTGGTACTTTTTGTTCGCGTTCTTCTAATTCTATCACTGGAAGACTAAAAGTTCTTGTTGCTGTTCCTTTAAGCTGTATTTTTATTTTGTTTTCAGAGTCAAATTCTAGTGAGAGCATATCATTTGGTTTTGCTCTTCTCAAAATTTGTTTAAAATTAGCTAGATTTATTCCAAATTCAGTTTCTTTTTTGACGTCATATTCTGTGAAGGTTGATGATAGAAGTTTGAAGATTACCATAGCAACATTTGCTGGATCCATTGCTACTAACTCAACTGCGTTTGGTGTTATTTTGAATTTTGCTTCATTAACTAAGTCTGATATTATTGAAATGCTTTCTTTTAGATATCTAGGCTCTGCTAGCGTTAATTTCATAAGTGCACCCCCACTTGAGAATGGTAAGTAATCACCTATTTATATTCTTTTTGGTTTTATAAGAGTAGTTTTTGTTGATTTTGGCTCAAATGAATATTTTCAGGTTTATATCCCATCTCAGAAGCAAGATCTGCCAACGCTTCTTTCATTTGAGGCTCTCCATGTGCAGGAATTATATGTTTTGGCTTTACCATGTTTATTAGGTCTCTTAAGTCTTCTCTTGCTGCATGGCCAGAGACATGGACATCTCTAAATATCCTAACTCCTTTATTTTTTAAAGAATTTTCAAGTTTTTCTCTGTTTTTGATATTTATTTCTGTAGGTATAACAGATGATGAGAATATTACGTGGTCTTCTGGCTGGAATTGAAATGTGTATTCATCTTTGACTAACCTGGATATGACTGCTTTTGGTTCTCCTTGATGCCCAGTTACAACTAAAAGATATTTGCCTCGTTTTTTATTTACTTCTTTTAATTTTCCTGATATTTGTTTTTTATACCTGAGAATTTTTGCATCTTTTTCAAAATTAATTATTTTAGTATCTTGGCCTGCCTGTACATACTTTGCTAGTGATCTTCCTAATAACAATATTTTTCTGTTCATTTGTTTTCCAAATTCTATTATTGACTTTAGTCTTGCTAAATGAGAAGAAAAAGTAGTTACTGTTACTAATTTTCCTGTTGATTCTGTTCCTAACATTACTTCTTTCAGCATTGCTTTTGCAACTGATTCAGAAGGTGTTTTTGCTCTTAATGGAGCATAAGTTGAATCACAGATCAATGCAAATATTCCTTTTTTTCCAAGTTCTTTTAATCTCTCAAAATTAGGTTTTTTTCCTAATGTTGGTGTTGAATCAAACTTAAAATCATTTGCATATAGAATTACACCGTATTTTGTATGGATTGCGAGCATAGCTGTTTGTGGAGTTGAATGAGTCATATTTATGAATTCAATTTTGAGGTTTTTTGATAGCCTGAACTGAGAATTTGGAGACAGGGATTTTATTTCATTTGGAATAGTCATTTTTTCATCTTTAAGAATAGCCTTAATTACTGCTTTTGTAAAAGGAGTGCATATTATTGGAGCTGGAAATTTACCTGCTATAAAAGGAATTGCCCCTATATGATCAAGATGAGCATGTGTTGGAATAATTGCTTTAACTTGTTTTCTTAAATCTTTAATTAGTGCTATATCTGGAATAGCTCCTGCTTCTGTTAATTGGGTTGGAGAAATTGAGATAATATCTTCATCTTCTGTGAATTTTATGTAGCTTTCTAAATAAATCCCCATATCACAGATAACTACTTCATTGTCTACTTTTATTACTGTACAGTTTTTTCCTACTTCGTTATATCCGCCCAAAGTGTAGATTTCTACTGGCATGATTATTTTGTTTTAGAATGAGTATAAAAAGTTTTGTATTAAAAATAAAATGCGGAGGAAGGGATTCGAACCCCCGTAGGCACTAAGCCAACAGATGACTTACAAATGGTTCTTTCATCGCACTCTTTATGAGCACTCAACACTCAAATGCCTTGAGTCTGTCCCGTTTAGCCTTAGTAAAAACTAATTTGGCCGCTCCGGCACCTCCGCAT
>JAHWIM010000036.1 GCA_019322535.1 Candidatus Woesearchaeota archaeon | reverse complement strand
CTGCTTCTCTTGTTGTAAGAACATAATCAACACCGCTGTTTAGTTCTGGTCTTGTTGATTCAAATTTCTTTGCTGTGCACGGCATTATACTTACAACCATTATATCTTTTTCAGGTATTTTTGATAATTTTGAGTAATAACTTTTTGTTAATACTCCAAGCATTTCATGAGGGCTTTTACATGTTGACATGTTAGGAATTAAATCATGATAAAAATGCTCCATGAATTTTATCCAAGCAGGACAGCAAGTTGTTATCATTGGAAATTTTCCGCCTTTTTTTATTCTTTCAAGAAGTTCTGAGGCTTCTTCCATTATAGTCATATCTGCTCCTAGATTTGTATCAAAGATTTTATCAAAACCACATCTTCTTAATGCTGCAACCATTTTTCCTTTTACTAAAGTTCCTGGAGGCATATCAAATTCTTCTCCTAAAGAGGCCCTTATGGATGGAGCTGTTTGAACAACAACATGTTTTTTCTTATCTTTAAGAACTTTTAAAACTTCCTGTAGGTGTTCTCTTTCATCTATTGCTCCTACAGGGCATGCTGCAATACATTGTCCGCATTTTGTGCAGTACATATCTGTTAAATCTTTTTCAAAATAAGGTGTTACATGCTCATGATGAGCTCTTGCTGCAAAATCAATTGCCCAAGTTGTTTGAACATCTGCACAGACTTGAACACATCTTCCGCAGTTTATGCAGAGGTTATTATCTCTTATTACTGCTGCTCCTAAATCTGCTTTATATTTTCTGGTTGGCTGGAATCTTACTTCTCTTAGTCTAAGATCTTGAAGAATTTTACATAAATCATGGTATTTATTTTCTCTGAAACATTTATCCATGTGCTCTGGCATTAATAGTTCTGCATTGATTTTTCTTGCTCTTTTTACTTTTTTAGATTCTGTTAGAATTTCCATTCCTTCTTTAGGATAATTTGAGCAGGAAGTGATTAGTTTTCCTTTTATTTCAACAACACACAATCTGCATCTTGCTTCTGGTTTTAATCCTTCTTGATAGCATAATGTAGGTATATTAAATCCTTTTTCTCTTAGATTTAGAAGTAGTGTTTTGTTTGGATCTACTTCAATTGTTTTTCTGTCTACTTTTATTTGCATTTTTCTTCAAATTCTTTTCTGAAATATTTTAAAGCAGTAAGGACATGATTTGTTGCTGACTGGCCTAAGCCACACAAAGAAGTTTCTTTTATGACTTCAGAAATTTCTTGTAATGTTTTTAGGTCTTTTTTTGTTGCTTCGCCTAATGAAATATTTTGTAGTAATGCTAATACACGCATTGTTCCTTCTCTACATGGCGTGCATTTTCCGCAGGATTCAAATTCATAGAATTTTGCAATATTTGTTGCTATATCTACTATTGAATGTTTTTCATCAACTGCAATTACTGTACATGCGCCTAAAATACAGTCTTTTCCACATAAATCTTCTGGAGAGATTTTTAGTTTTGGATTGTAAGGCATGCATCCTCCAAAACATCCAAAATAAACTGCTTTTATCTTGTGTTTTGGTTTTCCTAGGGCCATTAGGTCTCCTAGTTTAGTTCCTAATGGTAATTCATATACTCCTGGCTTTGTAACATTTCCTGATAAGCAATGCAGTCTTAAGTTAGGATTATAATCTTTGTAGTGAATTGCTAAAGGAACTTCTGCTAAAGTTCCTACATTATTGAGAACAGTTGGTTTTTCAAATACTCCTTTTTCTGTTGGATAAGGTGGTTTTTGTGTTGGCTGACCTCTAAGCCCTTCTATTGAATGCATTATTGCTGTTTCTTCTCCGCAGACATAAGCTCCTTGACCTATAATTATTTCAATATCTGTTTTTGATTTTGTCTTTATTTTTACTAATTTTATTGCTTTGTTTATTGTAGGAATTAAATGTTCATATTCTCCTCTTAGGTAAATATATGCTTTTTTTGCGTTGATAGCATAAGAAGCAATTAGAATTCCTTCAATAACTAATTCAGGATTATTTTTTAGAATAAATTTGTCTTTGAAAGTTCCTGGTTCTCCTTCATCTGCATTACAAACAACATATTTTTCATCTCCTGTTTGATTTAGAACCATTTCCCATTTTGTTCCTGTTGGAAAATTAGCTCCTCCTCTTCCTGTCAAACCTTTTTGCTTGATTAAATCAATAACTCCTCTTTGGCCTAATTCTAATGCTTTTGCGTAAGCTTTTTGATTTGTTTTTTTCAGGATTTGCATTTTTATTTTAGTTTTTTTAGTATAGATTCTATTTTTTCTTTTGTTAGGTTTGTATATGGTTTTCCATTGATTAACATTGCAGGTGGTTCATTGCAGCAGCCAATACATGAACAAATGTGTAAAGAGAATTTCTTGTCTTTTGTTGTTTGTCCTGACTTAATTTTTAGTTTTTTAACTAAGAATTTGATTAGATTTAATGAACCATTTAGATAGCATGAAGGAGAATTGCAGATTTCGATGATGTATTTTCCTTGTTTTTGAGTGTGTAGTTTTGCATAGAATGTAGCTGTTCCGTAAATTACAGATAAAGGAATTCCTGTTTTTTTATTGATTTCTCTAATGGCTTTTTCAGAAATATGACCATCTTTTTTTTGTATTTTTCTAAGTGTTGTTAGCAATGGCTCTGACATTAATCCACACACCTCTTTTTAGGTGATTTTAGAGATAGGGAATATATAAGGGTTTTGATTTTTTGGTGACTAAAAGTACCTTCTTTTTAAAAGAAAAAGTTTTTATATGAGAATGTTTTAAAGTCACTTAATTTTATATATTTTATATAATAAAACTAAAAAAGGTGTTAAAATATGAAAAAAATAATAGTATACGTCTTGGCGTTTTTAATGTTAATGATGGGAGTGAGTGCTGCTTGCCCTCCTACTGGTTATGATGGTTCTACAACAATATATGCACATGATGATAGTAGACAATTAGGTGTTTTACATTATAAAGCAGAATATGATGGGGGAGACACACTTCCTTCAAGAATACTTTTTGTGTTTGAGAATGATTTTGATTCACATATAGATGACGATGCAGTAGACGCTTTGCTTCTGTCTGTACCAGATGGAATAATTGGAAGTGTTGTGGGAAGTTCAGAAGGCTATCCTGCTACAGCTACTGCATTTGCAGGAGGGATAATATTTGAGTTTCCAGGTATACCTGAAGATGGATGTACTAAAATACTAAAACTAGAACCAGAAGAAGGTAAAGAAAATAGAATGCCTGGTGGTTCTGTTTATGCTAGTGTTATTGGAGGCAGTGGTGCTGGTGGTGGAACGACCGAAGGGTATCTACATGAGGTACCAGAATTCTCAACAATTGGAATAATAATAGCAGCACTTGCTGTAATTGCAATATCCTTTGTATTTTATAAGAAAAAGATGAGTGGCAAAAAATCTCAAGTAAAAATTGCATTTGTTCTTATTGCTTTGTTAGTAATAGCATTAGGAATAGCAGGACTTATAATGCTGGGAAATGTAGGAGATATTGGACAAACACCACAACTAGCTGTTTCATATATTGTAAAAGAAGTAATGCCAGATGGCACTATTGAAGAAAGAGTAATTAATATTGAAAACACCCTTGGTGTAGCAGTTAAAGTTAGAACAGAAAGTGGAGAAGAAGCTATAGGCATAATTCCTTTAGAAAAAGGCAAACACTTTATTGTTGGCAATTATGAACAAGTAATCAACTGAGTAATTACTTTTAGATGGAATACATTAGCAAGATAGCAAACCTGCAGGACTATGTTTTAAGCAACGCTCACCAGTATTTTGAGATGGTTGTTTACACTGCTGTTTGCTTTTTTATTCCTTTATTTATAGGACATCCGCAGATTGTTGTTGGGATTGTTGTTAATTCTTTATTGATTGCATCTGCTTTAAACGTTAAAGGTTATAAATTACTGCCTGTTATAATCTCTCCTGCTTTAGGAGCAATAACAAGAGGAGTATTATTTGGGCCTTTTACAATCTTCTTGCTTTATATGATTCCATTCATTTGGATAGGAAATGCGATATTAGTATTTTCATTTAAATTCTTTAAATTAAGATTAAAGAAAAACTATTGGATTACATTGATTCTTGGATCTTTGCTAAAAGCAGGGTTTTTGTTTTCAGTTGCATGGATACTATACAGTTTAGGAGTTATTCCTGTTATATTCTTGACTGCTATGGGAATGATGCAGTTAACAACAGCAATCTTTGGTGGAATTGCTGCTTATGGATTTCAGGCTGTTAAGAAAAAATTGACCATCCAATAGATTTAAATATTACCACAATTCTGGCTTATTTAAAGGGGTGAAGGATAGCCTCTGGCTTATTCTGAGGCATTTTAAGATGGCAGAAAGTGAAAAAACAACACCAAGCAGAGAATTACTTGAAGAGAGAATCAGAGAATTAGAAGAAAAAAATAGACAATTAGAAATCGAAGTATTAGAAGGCCAGTATAGATTGGGAGAGAAAAAAAAGCTTTCTCAAGAGATAACATTAAAAGATTATATTGCTAAACTAAAAAGTAAAAAGCCAGAGGGTAAGTTTGTTCTCACTGATGTAACATTAGATAGCTTTTGTGAAAAATATGATGGATGGACTATATTCCTAACATGTACTGCTGGGATTATACTTCCTATTATGTGGTATTTTATTCCTGATCTTGTAAGACATTGGAAATATGCTTCTATTAATCTTTCTGATAACGACGGAAACAGTCTTGGATTTAAATATTTTCCTCTAGGAAATTCTAGAGTTCTTGAACAATTAGAACAGAATTTTGTAGGCCATAAAGTTAGGCCTGTTGTTATGTCATATAGTTATAAATATCGTTTCATTAAAGGAGTAATGCAAGAAAACGGCGAATTTCAAAGTTTGGATAACTTATAATTTCTTGATCTTCGCAACAAAGAATCCCTCTGTGTCATTGTCTTGCGGCCAGATTCTTAGGCATTTTTTTACTTCTGGATTATATTTTTGATTTTCAAATTCTAATATGGCAGGAGATCTTTTTAATCCAGGTAGATTTATTTCCTGCAGTTTTGCATTTGGATATTTTTCTAAGAAATAACTTATTACTCCTTCATTTTCTTCTGGTTCTAATGAACAAGTTGAATAAACTAAGGTTCCTCCTTGTTTTAGATTATTGAAAGCTGTTTCTAGAAGTTGTTTTTGTGTTCCGCATAATCTTTTTACTACATTAGGATTCCAGATTAGTAATGTTTTTAGAGATTTTCTTATTGTTCCTGTTCCTGAGCAAGGGGCATCTACAAGAATTTTGTCAAATTCTAAGTTTTTGAAAAACCTGCCTTGCATTAAAGTATTTATTGTATTACTAATCCCCATTCTTTGAATATTTATTCCTAAAGGTTTCATTCTTTCTCCTTTGTAGTCATTTGCTATAAAAACTCCTTTATTTTGCATATATTGTG
>JAHWIM010000035.1 GCA_019322535.1 Candidatus Woesearchaeota archaeon | reverse complement strand
AACAACCATTAAATTTTTAATATATATGATATTTGTTTCCATATATAAATTTTTTCCATAAAATGAAGATAATTCACAAAGATTTGAAAAAAGGAGAAATTAAGGTAAAAGTAGAGAATCTTGATGATATATGGTATTTAAGCCATATTGTTGAGAAAGGAGATTTAGTTAAAGGATACACTTTTAGGAAGATTAAGATTGGCAAAGAAGGAGAAAGAAAAGTAAGAGTTGCGAAAAAGAGAGTTTTTTTGACATTAGAGGTTGAAAAAACAGAATATGAAGCAGAGATTTTAAAGGCAAGCGGGATTGTTAAAGGGGGGCCTGAAGATGTCCCTAGGGGAAGCCATCATACTTTGAATATTGAGGAAAACAATGTTTTGACAATAATTAAACAAAAATGGTTAAGATATCAGATTGATAAATTAAAAGAAGCATCTGCTGTCAAGGCGCCTGATATATTGATATGTATTTTAGATCGAGAAGAGGCAATATTTGCATTGTTGAAGAGAAAAGGGCATGAGGTTTTAAGCAGCATAAAGGGAGAAGTTGAGAAAAAAGAAGTTGAGGTTAGAGTAAAAGGTTCTTTTTATAATGAAGTGATAAAGCTTTTGAAAGAATATTCAGATAGATATAAAGTTAGGAATATTATTTTAGCAAGCCCTGCTTTTTGGAAAGAAGATGCTATGAAACAAATTAAAGATGAGGAATTAAAGAAAAAGATAGTGCTTGCAACATGCAGTTCTGTTGATAAAAGTGCAATAAACGAAGTTCTCAAAAGAACAGAAATTAAAGAGGTTTTAAAACAAGATAGAATCTCAAGAGAAATGAAATTAGTTGAAAATCTGCTTGCTGAAATTTCTAAAAAAGGCAATTCTGCTTATGGTATTGATGAGGTTAATATGGCTGCTGAGGCAGGGGCTGTCAAAGAGCTTTTAATAACAGATTCTTTTATTCAGAAAATGAGGAATGAGCAAAAATATAAAAAGATTGACGAATTGATGAAAACAGTTGATAAGATGAAAGGAGAAATTCATATTATTTCAGGAGAACATGAAGGTGGAAAAAAATTAGACGGCCTTGGTGGCATTGGGGGCTTGTTGAGATTTAGGATTAGTTAATTATGAGGTGAAATTAGATGGAAGAAAAAGAGATTGTATCATTAAAAGAAGAAAAAAGAACTTTTAAGGCGCCAGAAGAATTTAGTAAAAAGGCGTATATTAAAAGTGAAGAAGAATATAAAAAAATATATAACGATTCAATTAAGGATCCTGAAAAATTCTGGGCAGAAAAAGCAGAGCAGCTTCATTGGTTTAAAAAATGGGACACTGTTTTTACCTGGGACAAAGAAAAGGTTAACTTTACGTGGTTTAAAGGTGGAAAAATAAATGCTTGTTATAACTGTCTTGATAGGCATCTTGAAAAAAGAGGAGATAAAGTAGCAATAACATGGCAAGGAGAGCCAGAAGATGATGTTAAAAAGTTTACATACAAAGAGCTTCATAAAGAGGTTTGTAAATTTGCAAATGTACTTAAGAAAAAAGGAATTAAAAAAGGAGATAGAATAGCTATTTATCTTCCAATGGTCCCTGAGCTAGCAATTACAATGCTTGCATGCTCTAGGATAGGTGTTATTCATTCTATTGTATTTGGTGGTTTTAGTGCAGAATCACTGAAAGACAGAATTCTAGATAGTGAATGTAAAATACTGATAACATCTGATGGAAGTTTAAGGGCTGGAAAAGTAATAGACCTTAAGAAAAATGCTGATTCAGCTGTTAGTGAATGTGACTGCATTGAGTCTGTTATTGTTGTTAGAAGAGGGAATAATGAAGTAGATATGAAGGAAGGAAGAGATTGCTGGTGGCATGATGAAATAACTGCCCCTGATATCAAAGAGGAATGTGAAGCAGAGCAGATGGATGCAGAAGACCCTTTATTTATACTGTACACATCTGGAACAACAGGAAAACCAAAAGGGGTTTTACATACAGTAGGAGGATACTTGATGTATGTTTACCAGACATTTAAGTGGGTATTTGATTATCATGAAGAAGATATTTACTGGTGCACAGCAGATATTGGTTGGATTACAGGCCATAGTTATATTGTTTATGGACCATTAGCTAATGGAGCTACTAGTCTAATGTTTGAAGGAGTTCCAACTTATCCTGAGCCTGATCGTTTCTGGCAAATTACTGAAAAATTCAAAGTAAATATTTTCTATACCGCACCAACAGCCATAAGAGCAGTAGCAAGATTTGGTGATGAGTGGCCAAATAAACATGATTTGAGTTCATTGAGATTATTAGGAACAGTAGGAGAACCAATTAATCCAGAAGCATGGATATGGTATTATAAAGTAGTTGGAAAAGAAAAATGTCCGGTTGTAGATACATGGTGGCAAACAGAAACAGGAGGGATTTTGATAACTCCTTTGCCTGGAGCAATGACTTTAAAACCAGGCTCTGCTAGTAAACCATTTCCAGGAATAGAACCAGCGATTTTAAGAGAAGATGGTTCTGAAGCAGATGTTAATGAAGGAGGTTATTTAGTTATAAAAAAACCTTGGCCAGGATTAATGAGAACAGTGTACGGCGATCATCAAAGATTTATTGATACATATTGGGGAAGATTTCCAAATGTATATCTTTCAGGAGATGGAGCAAAAAAAGATGCAGATGGGGATTATTGGATAATGGGAAGGATTGATGATGTTGTTAATGTGTCTGGTCACAGAATTGGAACAGCTGAAGTTGAATCTGCTTTAGTCTCTCATGAAAAAGTTGCAGAAGCAGCTATTGTTCCTTTTCCTCACAAGATTAAAGGACAAGCATTATACGCATTTGTGACTTTAAATAAAGGAATAAAGGAATCAGAAGAATTAGTAGATGAACTTAGGAAGCATGTTGCAAAAGAAATAGGTCCAATAGCAAAACCAGATAAAATTCAATTTGCAGAGGCTCTACCTAAAACAAGAAGTGGAAAGATAATGAGAAGAATCTTGAAAGCAATAGCAGAAGGAAAAGAAGATGTAGGAAATATTACAACCTTAGCAGATCCAAATGTTGTTGAGGTGTTGAAAAAAGAAAGATTATAATTTTATTTTTTTTCTTTTATTTTTTCAAAAAATCGTTATGATACAGGAACAAAATGTTTATATATGAGTTCTGTTTTTTATAACTCTTGAGAGATTATATTTCATAGGGAGTTACAGCAACGCTTTATCATCTACAGATGGTAAGCTCATTTATTATAGTAAAATAAAAACAAAAAAGAGGGGGGTTTTAAATGATTGTTAAAGAAGAATTTTTAAGCAAGTTAAGACGGTATTTCTCATTGAATTTGTATGAAGTTAAGATATGGGCAGCCCTACTAAGCAGAGGAGTTTCAACAGCTGGCGAATTGTCAGATATAGCAAACGTTCCAAGATCAAGAAGTTATGATGTTCTCGAAAGTTTAGAAAAGAAAGGTTTTGTAATAATGAAACTTGGAAAACCAATAAAATATATTGCTGTTCCTCCAAGCGAAGTCGTTGAAAGAGTTAAGAAAAATATGAGAGAATACGCAGAAGAAAAAGTTAAGAGATTAGAAGATTTAAAGAGCACAGAAGTTCTTCAAGAATTAAATTCTTTACACAGTCAAGGAGTAGAACTTGTTGAACCTGCTGATTTAAGCGGTAGTTTGAGGGGAAGACATAATTTGTATAATCATTTAGAACTTACAATCAGAAATGCTGAGAAAAATGTAAACATAGTGACAACTTCTCAAGGATTTTTAAGAAAAGCCGAAGGGTTTAAATCTACATTTGAGAAAATTAAGAAAAGAGGAGTTAACATAAGAATTGCTGCTCCAATTAATAAAGAATGCAAGGATGCTGTAAAAGAACTAGCAGGCGTTGCAGAAATAAAAAATCTTGGCAATAATGTAAAAGCAAGATTCTGTGTAGTTGATAACAAAGAAGTTGTTTTTATGGTTTTAGATGACAAAGAAGTTCATCCAACATATGATGTGGGGATATGGGTAAATACTCCATTCTTTGCATCTGCCTTGTCTGGCATGTTTGACAACATGTGGAAAGGCATGAAAAAAGTTTAATTTTTTTCTTTTAATTTTTTTTAATATCAAAAATGCCTGAAAAATATTTACATAGTAGGAAGTATCAGAAAACAGATTCTATTATAGATATTAATGGAATTAAGATTGGTGGAAAAGAGATAGTTGTTATGGCTGGTCCTTGTTCTGTTGAAAGCAAAAAAGTAATGATTGAAACTGCTGAAGAGATTAAGAAAAAAGGAGCGAAAATTTTAAGAGGAGGAGCATTTAAACCAAGAACAAGTCCTTATTCTTTTCAAGGAAGTGGAGAAAAAGGCCTAAAGATTTTGTCAGAAGCAAGAGAAAAAACAGGACTTCCCATAGTGAGTGAAGTTATGGATACAAAAGATGTTAGTTTAGTTGAAAAATATGTTGATGTTATACAAGTTGGCGCTAGAAACATGCAAAATTTTAATTTATTAAAAGCAGTTGGTAGAACAAAAAAGCCGGTTTTATTAAAGAGAGGACTTAGTGCAACACTTAAGGAATTTTTAATGGCAGCTGAATATATTATGAAAGAAGGAAATAAAAATGTTATTTTATGTGAAAGAGGTATTAGAACTTTTGTTGAATATAGCAGAAACACTTTGGATTTGAATATTATTCCTGCTTTGAAAAAAGAAACTCATTTACCTGTAATTGTTGACCCTAGCCATGGAACAGGAATTAGAGATTTTGTAATTCCTATGAGCAAAGCAGCTATTGCAGCTGGAGCAGATGGCTTGATTGTTGAGGTACATCCTAAGCCTGCAGAAGCTACTTCTGATAAAGACCAGACAATTGATTTTGATCAGTTTGGACAGCTGATGAAAGAGATTAAGAAAGTTGCAGAAGCTGTTGGAAGAAAAGCTTTTTAAAATATCTCTTTTTAGAGGGTTATTATGGATATTAAGAAATTAATTGATACATTACATCCATTGGAGAGAAAGACGTTGCCTGTTTTAAGTAGAGTTCTTGATTTTAATGATATTGTTAAAGAAACTGGATTGAAAGATGTTGAAGTAATGAGGGCTTTGCAGTGGCTTGAGAACAAAGGCGTTGTTAAATTAAAAGATGAATTGAAAGAGGTTGTTGAATTAGGGAAAAACGGCAAAAAGTATCTTGAACAAGGATTGCCTGAGAAAAGATTTTTGAAAGAAATTAAAGAAGCACCAAAAGATGTAGATACAATAAAAGAAAAAGCCAGCTTATCTAAAGAAGAATTTGGAGTTTGTATGGGTGTTTTGAAGAAGAACTCAACTATTTTAATTGATAAAAAAGACGGACAATTATTTTTTACAATAACTCCTCTAGGAAAAAAGTTTTTAGAAAGAACAGATGATGAAGATTTTTTGAAAAAACTACCTGTTGAATTAAAGACTTTAGAGGAAACAACAGCTTTTGAAGAGCTTAAGAAAAGAAAGGATATTTTAAAAGTACAATTATTGAAGATAAAGAAGATAGAATTAACAGATTTAGGCAAACAAGCAGTAAAAGAGAAAATAACTGGAGAAGTTGTTGACAGACTAACTTCAGATATGCTAAAGACAGGAGAATGGAAAGGCAAAAAATTTAGGCGATATGATGTTGAGATTAATGTTCCTGAGATTTATGGAGGCAAAAAACAGCATTATAGAAGATTTTTAGAAGAAGTTAGGGAAAAGTTTCTTGAATTAGGATTTACAGAATGTGACGGGCCAATAGTTGAGAGTGATTTTTATGATATGGATGCATTGTATATGCCTCAATTTCATTCTGCTAGGGATATTCATGATGCTTATTATATAAAAGAACCAAAGCACTGCAAATTAGATGAAAAATTAGTTAAAAAAGTAAAAGAAGCACATGAAAATGGTTTTGGAACAGGAAGCAAGGGATGGGGATATAAGTTTGATGCTACAAAAACACAGATGAATTTATTGAGAACACATGATACTGCTATAAGCGCTAGAACATTGTCTTCTAAGAAATTAAAGATTCCAGGAAAATACTTTCAAATGAGCAGATGTTTTAGACCTGATGTTATTGACGCTTCTCATAATGTTGATTTTAATCAAGTAGGCGGCTTTGTTATTGGCGAAGATTTAAACTTAAAACATTTGTTTGGATTATTAGCAATGTTTGCAAAAGAATTTGCAGGAACAACAGAATACAAAATAGTTCCTGGTTATTTTCCATTTACTGAACCAAGCGCTGAATTATTAGCCAAACATCCTGATTTAGGTTGGATTGAATTAGCTGGATCTGGTATGTTTAGACCTGAAATGGTTAAGCCATTAGTAGGAAAAGCTGTTCCTGTTGTTGCGTGGGGGGTTGGGATTGATAGGTTAGCTATGTTTAAATTAGGAATAAAAGACATAAGACAATTATTTAGTCATGATTTAAGTCAAATAAGAAATATGAAGGTTGTTTGAAATATGCCAACAATAAATTTTTCATTAAAGGATTTGCAAAATCTAGTTGGAGAAAAGATTTCAGTAGATAAACTTAAAGAACTATTAAGTTATGGAAAAGCAGAATTTGAAAATTATGATAAAGATGCTGATGAAGTTACTGTTTCATGCGGGGATACAAACCTGCCTTATTTATGGTCTGTTGAAGGAATTGCAAGATTATTGAGGGGGTTGTTAGGAAAGGAAAAAGGAATTCCTAAATTAGAGGTTTTTAAAGAGTCTAAACACGAGTTAATTGTAGATAAATCTGTTTCTAATGTTAGGCCTTATATTGCTGCATTTATTGCTCGCGGCAAAAAGGTTGATGATAATTCAATAAAGATGATGATAGATTTACAAGAGAAGTTCTGTGATAGTTATGGAAGAAGGAGAAAAAAAGTTGCTATTGGTGTTTACAATTATAAAAAAATTATTTTTCCAATTACTTACAAAGCAACTGATCCAGAATCAATCAAATTTGTTCCATTAGAATTTAAGAAAGAAATGACTCAAGCAGAAATTCTTGAAGAGCATCCAAAAGGAAAAGATTATGCGTGGATTTTAGAAGGTTTAGGTAAATATCCTCTTTTAGTAGACAACAAAGATAATGTACTTTCTTTTCCACCAATAATTAACAGCAATTATTCTGGAAAAATTGAAATTGGCGATGAAGATTTATTCTTTGAAGCAACAGGAGAAGATTTGGATTCTGTTTTATTAGCAGCAAATATATTTGCACAAGCGTTTTATGAGAGGGGATTTAAGGTTTATGCAGTTGATATTAAATATTCAGATAAAAAAATTACTACGCCTTATATGTTTAATGAAAGTATTAAGATAAGTGGCAGCCAAATAAAGAATCTAACTGGTTTGGAATTAAAAGAAAACGAAGTTAAGAAATTATTAGAAAAAATTAGATATGGATATAATGCTGGCAAGGTTATAATCCCTGATTATAGAAGAGATATAATGCATCCAGTTGATGTTATTGAAGATGTTGCAATTTCTTATGGTTATGGTAATATAAAACCAGAACCAGTTACAATATACACTTCTGGAGAGCCTATGAAAATTAATAAATTTATAGATAAAACAAGAGAAATCTTGATAGGTTTAGGTTATCAAGAAGTAATGAGTCCAATTCTTTCTAATAAAAAAATTCTTTATGAAAATATGAATGTAGGGGATTTTGGAACTATTGAAATAAATAAACCAATGTCAGAAACATATTCTATTGTCAGAAGCTGGTTATTGCCTATATTGATGGATGTTTTAAGTAAAAATAAGCATGTTGATTATCCGCAGAAGATATTTGAAGAAGGTATTATTACAGTTAGGAAAAAAGAAGAAGTTAAAGATTATCACAGAGTTGCTTTAGTAAGTGCTCATAAAGATGCTGATTTTACAGAAGCAAAACAAGCTTTGGATTTATTAATGAGATTATTGGATGTTAAATATGAGGTTGTTGAAGTTGAGCATGACAGCTTTATTCCTGGAAGAGTTGGGAGGGTAATTGTTGGAGATGTTAAAGTTGGTTTTATTGGAGAGATCTCTGCTGAAGTTTTAAAGAATTGGGATTTAAATGTTCCTGTAGTTGGTTTTGAAGTTAATTTGACAGAGTTATTTGAAAAAATAAAAATTTAGAAATAATTATTTTTTAGCTTCTGTTTTCTTTTCTACTTTTTCTGCAAGAGCTTCTTTTTTTGGCTTAGTTTCTTTTTTAGTTGTTTTCTTAGTTTTTTTTGCTTCTTCAGCAGGCTTCTCTTTCTTTTTTCTGACTTTTCTTGGTTTTTCTGTTTTTGGTTTTGATTTTTTGCTCCAGACAGACAATTTTAGTTTTTTAAATTCAGAAACAATAGTATCATGAGAAGCTCCTTTTTTTATTTTAATTAATTTATCTAAAGACTCTAAATGTTTTACGTTGCATTTTTTTCTTCTTACATCTCCATCAATCAAAACATAATTTTTGTCTAAGATATCAACTACTACACACTTATGTCTAGCATCTCTTCCTGCTATTTTTACACAAATTCTTCCTACTTCGATCATTTGAATAACCTTTTTATGAAGTTAATTCCCATTTTGAAAAAACTGATTATTGCTGGGAGTAAGTTTATTGAGTTCATTTTCTAAATTCTGCAATTATTTTTTTTCTAGCACATTTTGAACAGAGGAAACCACCATAAGGTCTTTGTGGTCTTTTTTCTGTCTTTGGCATATTTTTCATTTTAACAGGTAATTCTCTAGGAATGCCCTGAAGTAAAGCGCCGCATTCTGCACAGTGCGCCTTTCCTGGTTTTTTCTTTTTATAATGAACAACAGTTTTTCCGCCAGGTGTTTTTACAAATACTTGCCTTAGTGATTTTCTAGATTTTAATCTACCATATCTTCCTGCTCTTTGTACTTTAATTGTTTTTGCAGATTTTCTTTTTCTCGTCATTTTAATGGATTTTTAAGATTTTTCTTAAACTCATGCTAAATACAATTGAAAATATAATATAAGTTCCTAACCAACCAACTTTCCATCCAAATATATTCAATGGAACCATTTTTTTGTAGTCTATTGTTATTGTACTTATTTGACTGTCACTAATTTTTTTGATTGGTTCTTTATAATCTTGTTTGTCAGTTATTAATAAGTCTTTTGAAAACGTTTGGTCATTAAAGACATATTCAAGGAGATACTCTCCTTCTGGTCCTTTAAGTTGCCAAGATGCTTTATTATCAGTTATTTGTTGCGTTGTATTAGTTAGTAAAGTTAATTGTTCTGGAACTATTAATTCAACTGAACCAGCTGTTCCTTCTTTAAATAGAACATTTGTTGTAAATTCTTGGCCAGGCATAATTGGTTCATATGCTAAATGTGCATGCAACCATCCAAAAATTATTATTATAGGGATAAATGTTATTAGTGTTGGCTTCATTGAATGTGCCATATATTTCATATTTGTTTGCATTGCTCTTTTTTGAATTTCCATAACTTTTTTTGGATCACTCTTAAATTCCCTCATTTGCTGCTGAAATTTTTTAATATCTTCTTTTAATGTTTTCATTAAGTGCTGGTCGGTCATCCATTTATAGACAAGAGTCATGAATAGAGCAAGCAATAATGAAATCATTATAATTGCCCATAAGATAGGCAGCTTTAGCAATGGTTCAAATATTGGGTTTATTATTGATTCAAACATTTTTTTACCTCATTTTATTATTCTATAAACTTACGCATTAATGGATGCATATCCATCATGTGTTGTTTTGCAATTTCTTCATATAGTTTGTAAATAATCATGACTGCAAGCAAGATTCCTGTTCCTCTGCTAAGTGCACCAGTTAAGTCAGCAAATCCTGCAAGGAAACCAACCAAAATAGCACCCATTATAGTTAATGGCCATATGTATCTATTTAATAATCTTTCTAAAACTCTTTGATCTCTTCTAAAACCAGGTATTTGTAAACCAGACGACATTATCTGTTTTGCCTGGCTTTTAGCATCCATACCTGAGGTTTGCACCCAAAATACTGAAAAAACAACAGCCCCTACAATCATTATTGATAAGTAAACTAATGAATGAGCCACATCAGGAAATGTTAAACTGCCTTTGATTAATTTTCCTATTATATCTGGTGAACTCATCCAAGCAACTAGACCAGACACAGGAGTATTGCCAACAAATCTTCCTAATATAGGATAACCCCAATTTTGTAGCAAACGAGCCCATAGTTGAATATTTGCCATTAATGCAGCAATTAAGATAACTGGGATGTTAGATGTATAAATAAAACTTAAAGGCCACCTCATACCATGACCACGAACTCTTCCAAATGAAAGCGGAATTTCAACTTTCATTGCTTGACCATAAACAGCTATAACAAAAACAAGTATAGTGGAAATTAATGCAGCAAGCATAAGGGCAGCAGTTATTGGGTCTCCTGCTGAAAGTGATTGGAATAAAGCAGGAATAGCTCCTGTTGCAATATTTGGGTTTGCTGGAGAAGCTAACGGCGAGAATGCCCTAATAAATATTTCTGAGGAAACTCCTGCTGCGATAAAAAGCGAAATTCCAGAACCAAAACCCCATTTTGAAATAACTTCATCCATAAAAAGGATTAATGTTCCGCCTAAGAAAAGCTGGAATACTAATAACATTTGTAGTTGAAAAAATAAAGGTGTGCCTGCTAGCTCTGCTGCTGGTGCAAGACCTCCCATAAATACATATATTCCTGCTTCAAAGATAATGAAGAAAAATGCAAGTAATTTTTGCAATCCTTGAAATCTTTTTTTCCCTTCGTCTGTTGTTAGGTCCATTTTTAGGATTCCAGAACCATTTAACAGCTGCAAAACAATAGATGCTGTAACTATTGGACCAATCCCTAATGAGATAATTGAACCAAATTTTGCGCCCAATATGATTGAAAGAAATTCAAATTGCTGCAGTGCATTTTCACCTAAACCAAATAAAGGTATTAAACCCAGAATAAAAAAAAGGATCAGGGTAATAGCCGTCCATTTAAGTTTTTCTTTAAATGAAAGACGCCTTTGTTGTGGGCCTGTTACTTCAGGCAATACACTAGTAAGTTTATCAAAAAAAGACATTTTATTTCTCCTTTGGTTCAACAGGTTTTACTGGGGCTTTTGATTCTTTTTCTTTACCAGCTTCTTTTACTGGTTTCTCTACTTTTTTCACTTCTTTTTTCTCTTTAACTTTAGGTTGAATTGCTTCGCCGCCAGCTGCTTTTATTTTTTCAATTGCTTGTTTTGAAAATGATGGCGAGGTTATTTGAAACTTTTTTGCTAATTTACCATAGCCTAGAACTTTATTATAACCTATTTTTTCAATATCAACAATATAAGTATCTTCTTTTTTTTGGATTTGTTTATTTGCAACTAGGACTTCTGCTTTTTGTTGAAGTTCTAAAAGATTTATAGGGATTATTTTTTTAACAATTCCTTTTTTCTTAAATCCATATTTGCCAAAATATTTAGTATTTTTCCAAATAGATGGTTTTTTTGCATCTCCTCTCTTGCCAGTTCCTGCCCTGCCTGCTCCTCCTTTGTTGCCTTTACCTCTGTGCTTTTTCATAGAACCCCAGCTATGTGTTTTAGATCCTTTCAGCCTTGTGTTCTTTTTTCTTTTATTTACTGTCATGCTTGAAAACCTCCGGTTTTCGGCACCACTTTCAGTGGTTTAAATCATCCTTTTGATTAAGTCATTGATTTTTTCTTTTCTATTACCAAGTGCTCCGCCAATTTTAAAAGGTAGTTTTATCCCTTTTCTTCCAAAGCCTTTTCTAGGTGGTGAAAGCCTGAAAAATGGCTTAGTCACTTCTTTGCCTTGTTTATTTTTGGTTTTTTCTCCTCTTTTTTCTTTAAGCAATTTTAATGATTCATCATTAATTTCTCCCCAAGTAACATAATCCTTTACTTTGTTGATCATACCAAGAATGTTTGGTGTAGAATCATATACAGTACAATAATTTTTTTTGTATAACCTAAGCATTTTTAGAGTGTCTCTTATTGGTTTGCGGAGGTTAACATCTCCTCTGATTCTAATTATAGCAATTTTAGATATTTTTGCTTCTTTTTTTTCAACTTTCACTTCTTCATTCATTTTTTCTGCTCTCCTTTTTCTTCCTTACTGCCTTTTTCCTTTGGCTTAGGTGAAGAATCAGACTTTTTGGTATCTGCTTCAGCTGGAGTAGCTTCTTCTATTTCTTCTTCTTTATCCTCTTCTTTCTTTTTTTGAGCACCTTCGCATATACCCAATGTTTCAATATGATCTGGTTTGATTTTAGTGGTTGTTAGCTTTTTCAAAGCATTCATACACGCAACTATTAAGTTAATCTTACTTACTGTATGTCCAAAAGTTTTGGACCAGACATCTTTTAGTCCAGCCATTTTCAATATTTTTGCAATTTCTTTTTCAGTAGCTAAACCAGTTCCTTTTGGCGCAGGTATTAGTTTTACTTTGACTGAACCACATTTTCCTTCAACTATAAATGGAATTGTGTGCGGTTCTTTGCATCCACACTGCCAGCTTCCACACCCTCTTCTTATTTTTATTAGATTAAGTTTAGCATTTCTGATTGCTTTTTCTCTAGCAGGAACAGTTTCTTTTGCTTTGCCAAAACCAACACCAACATAACCGTTTTGATTGCCAAAAACAGCCGCTGTTGCAAATCTTGGTTTATTGCCTTCTGCTGTTTTCTTCTGAACTTGTTTGAAAACTCTTCTTGAACCACCACCAAATTTACCTTTTGATTGACCTATTAAAATAAGATCACTAACTGGATTTTTTATAAGGACGTCAACAATTTCTGCTTCAAGGATTTTTGCGCCAGAATCAAGAACTTGGTCTATGTCAGTTATTTCTCCGTTTTTAATTTTTTTACCTATCTCTGTTTTTGGTGTCCAGGCAGCAGCATCAAATTCTTTTCTTGTTGTTTTTTTAATTTCTTTTTTAATCTCTTTTTTTTCTATTTTTTCTTCTTTCTGAATTACTTCTTGTTCTATTTTTTCTTTTTCTTCTATTAGTTTTTTCTTAATTTTTGGCATTATTCCACCTTAAGTATTTTATTTTTGGTTTCTTCAAAAATTTTTGGCAATTCATTTAATTTTCTATGTTGAGCAATATGTTGTCCTGAGATTCTTTCTTTACTAGGCAAAATGTCTTCTGAGAAAGGAACTGAAATACCTGCGTCTAATACTCCTTTTAAACAAGCAAAGATTCTTGAGCCTTTTGTAGGTGTATGCAAACCAATGTCTAAAATAACTTCTTTAATGTTTTTCTTAGCTGCTTTTTTGCCAAGCAAAAGACCTGTGAGATAAGCTGCTGAAACATTTCCTTTGCTTAATTTCCAATCAAATTTTTCAAGTTCACGCGAATGAACAGCTGCAATTGTTTTATCTCCTTTTGGATGATATTCTATGATTTGTGCAATGATATTTTTAAGAAAAGGCCTTATAACTAACCTTGGCTTGCTTGAGAGCAAAAGCTTTAATCTTTTCTTATAATTGGTTTTGCCTTTTCTCTTTCGTCTATAAGGTAAGCTGATTGGTTTTTTTCTCATTTTTTCTTAGCTAAGTGGTGTTCTTCTAAATATAGCTTAACGTGTTTTTTATTTCTGAAAAATCCTCCTTTTGCTTTCATATAAAGTTGTTGATATATTGAAGGAGTAATTATTTTTTTGTCTTTTAATTCTTTAAGGAATTTCCTTTGAAGCCTTATTTTGTTAATCCATACTCTTTTTGTTGGTAATCTTGCTGATTTTGAACCTTTTCTGCTACCGTGACCACGTTGTCTTCCTTTTCTTTTTTGTATTGCTTTTTTTCTTGCCCTATATTTTGAAGTGTTTTTAGTTGGCTTTTTCTTTATGACTTTTTCAAAAATCAAGGATTTGATATCTGCTTTAGTAATAGCTTCTTTGATATCAGAGAGCCTAGTAACATCAAATTGTATTTTTTTCTCGCTGCATTTGAGGATTTGTGCTGCAAGTCTTTTTTGTAAATTGAGTTTCATTTTAAGCCCCTTTCTGAGTTAATAGTTTGTCTTGTTCTTTCTTCTCTTTCTCTTTCTTCTCTTCTTCTGTTATTTTTTCAGCAAGCTTTTCTTTCTTT
>JAHWIM010000034.1 GCA_019322535.1 Candidatus Woesearchaeota archaeon | reverse complement strand
TTTTCCATAAGCATAAGGATTTACTTCTATAAGATATTGGTCCCATCTTTTAAAGATCTCTGCTTTCCTTAAAGTTGATTCTGGAACAATTTTTGGCAAAGAAACTTTTTCAAAGCCAATTTCATCTGCAATATACTCCTTCAACAAATCTGTTATCTTGTCTAGTATTTTCATTCCTTTTGGAAGGATGATGTATTGCCCTGATCCTTTAACAAACTCTTTTAGTATCATAACATAGTGGTCACAGCGTCAATATAATAAGTTTTATCCTCCCAATTAAGACTATAAATAGAAAAATTTAAATAAAACTAAAATACATTTAATTATATGAATACATCGATATTAGAAGATTTAGGATTAACACAAGCAGAAATTAAAGTGTATGTGGCTTTGCTTGAGATAGGCAGCAGCACTGCTGGTAAAATTCTGGAAAAGTCTGGATTACAGAATTCAGTTGTACACAGAGCCTTGAATAGTTTGATAGAAAAAGGATTGATTAGTTTTATACTAGAAGGAAGAAGGAAAATCTACAAGGCAACTAATCCTGAAAACTTTCATGATTTTATTGAAAACAAAAGAAAAAGATTTGATCAGATTCTTCCAGAATTAAAACAAAAGCAGCAACTATCTAAAATAAGTACATTCGGAGAAATATTCAAAGGTAAAAAAGGCCTTAGCCAAATGTATTTGACTTTGCTTAATTCGGGTAGCGGGGAATACAATACATTTGGAGGAGGTTCTCAAGTTACCTATGATGTTATGGGAGAAACTTGGTGGAAGAACTTACATGCAAAAAGGATTGCTAGAAAAATTCCATGCAGACAGGTATTTGATGAATCTATAAAAAAGTTTGGAAATCAATTAAATAAAAGAAGACTGACAAATATTAAGTTTTTGCCAAAAGAATACGCACAATTACAAGAAACAATTATAATTGGAGATTATGTTGGCATTGCAATATTTACAGAAAATCCATATGGGATTCTAATTAAAGATAAGGTTGTAGCAGAAGGTTATAGAAAACAGTTTGAGATTTTGTGGGAAAAAGCAAAAAAATGATTCCAATAAAAGATCTAATAAATAAAATCAAATGGGATAAAAGAGAAAATCCTGAAGATTATACTTTAATTTACATTGACTTAGGAAAAAAGAAAGAACTTCCATATACAGACATTAAAAGACTAGAAGGAAATTTTATGATTATAGAAAAAAACCTTGAAGAAGTTGAAATCCCGCTTCATAGAATAAGAGAAGTCAAGAAAAAAGATAAAATTATTTGGAAAAGACCATAGCAGGCCAGTTTGTACTATCGAGCAAAGCGAGATAGTACTAATTGTCCACGGGTATCTATAGGGTGAGACCCTTAGTTTGGAAAAGATAAATATTTAAACTCAAAACTAATCTTTATGAATATGGATTATCAAAAATTAGGCTTTAAATGTGGTATTGAAATTCACCAACAATTAGAGGGTAAAAAACTATTTTGCAATTGTTCTACTGCTAATCTGAGAAACACTGATGCCAACATTAATTTTGAAAGAAAATTAAGAGCAGTTATTGGAGAAACAGGTGAAGTAGATAAAGCAGCTGCTTATGAAATGGCAAAAGGCAAAAAATTCACCTATGAAGGTGATAGTAAAGACTGTTGTTTAGTTGAAATGGATGAAGAACCACCTCATCCAGTTAACAAAGAAGCTGTTCAAATTGCTTTAGAAGTTGCTTTATTAGTAAAAGCAAAAATAGTTGATGAAATACAAGTAATGAGAAAAACTGTTGTAGATGGTTCTAATGTTTCTGGTTTTCAAAGAACAGCATTAATTGCTTATGATGGAGTTTTAGAAACATCAAAAGGCAAAGTAAGGATTCCAACTATTATGTTAGAAGAAGAAGCAGCTCAAAAGATAGGAGATACAAAAGACTCTGTTAAATACAGACTAGATAGGTTAGGAATTCCATTAATTGAAATAAGCACAGAACCAGACATTGTAGACCCAGAGCATGCAAAAGAAGTTGCTGAAAAGATAGGCATGATTCTAAGAAGCACTGGAAAAGTAAAAAGAGGTATTGGTACAATAAGACAAGATGTTAATGTCTCTATAAAAGGAAAAAATAGAGTTGAGATTAAAGGATTTCAGGATGTAAAATCAATGCCAGATGTAATCGAAAAAGAAGTCGAAAGACAAATAAAACTAGTAAAAGTTCCTCCAGAAGTAAGAAAAGTAGAATCAGACAATACAACTTCTTATCTAAGACCAATGCCTGGTGCAGCAAGAATGTATCCAGAAACAGATGTAATGCCTTTAAAAGTTAATATCACCAAAATAAAACTATCTGAATTAATAGAGGAAAAAACAAAAAGATTTGAAAAATTAGGTTTAGGAAAAGATTTAGCTAATTTAATATCAAAATCTGATAAAATAGAAATGTTTGAAAAATTTGTTAAAGAGTTCAAAAACATTAAACCTTCTTTTATTGCAGAAACACTAGTCCCAACTTTAAGAGAAATCAACAGAAAATTTGGTGTTGATACTGAAACATTAACTGAAAAAGAATTTGAAGAAATCTTTGCAGCATTAGATAAAGGAAAAATTCCAAAAAATGTTGTAATGGATGTTCTTATAGATTATGCTTCAGGTAAATTTGAATCAATGGACAGATATGCAGGAGCATCTGACAAAGAAGTAGAAGAAGAAATAAAGAAAATAGTTAAGCAAAAATCAGGATTATCCATTGGAGCGTATATGGGTATTGTAATGAGCAAATTCAAAGGTAAAATTGATGGTAAAAAAGCAATGGAAATTCTAAAAAAGCTTCTAAAATAAGCAAATTTTATATACTCCAAATTCTAAAGATAGCTAAAATCCTTAAAAAGGGAGGTGTTTAAATGGCAGGCAAAGTAGACTTGGGTCTTATAGTAAACGTCCTATTAATCATAGGGGGTTTGAACTGGGGACTTGTCGGACTAGTTAATGTAGATGTTTTAACGTACCTACCAGCTGTTCTAGCAAGAATAGTATATGTAGTTGTAGGATTAGCTGCGTTATACAAACTATATGCTATGTTTATTAAGAAATAAAATTTCTTTTTTCTTTATTTTTCAATTTTTTAAAAAAATTTAATAAACTCCTATATTTTTATTTATATTATGAGACTATGGAGCTTACATCCTAAATATCTGGATTCAAAAGGCCTTGTTGCATTATGGAGAGAGACTTTACTAGCAAAAAAAGTTTTAGAAGGAAAAACAAACAAATACAAAAACCATCCTCAATTAAATAGATTTAAACAAAAGCCAATCAAATTCATAAATACTTATCTCTATTTCATTTGGAAAGAATCTTGTGAAAGAGGATATTGTTTTGATAAGAGAAAAATAAAAAAACCATTCACAAAAAAGAAATTAAAAATAACAAGAGGTCAAATTCTATATGAATTCAAACATCTTAAAAACAAACTTAAAAAAAGAAATCCAAAAAAATACAAAGAAATTTTCAAAATAAAAAAGCCAAAAACAAATGCACTATTTGCTCTTAAAAAAGGAGCTATTGAAAGTTGGGAAAAACTAAAAAATTCACCGTAAGCTTTATAAATCCGCTCAAAACTCTTTTTCTTATATAATACTCGTGGGGTGTATTTATTATGGCTAAAGAAAAAAAATATGTTTACTCTTTTGATGAAGGAAAAGGAATAGGTAAAGATATATTAGGTGGAAAAGGATCAAATATGGCAGATATGGTGGCTTTAGGCCTTCCAATCCCTCCTGGATTCACAATTTCAACAGAAGCTTGTGAAGCGTATTATGAAAACAACAAAGAATATCCTAAAGAAGTTCTTGATCAAATCCAAAAAGAATTAGAAGAATTAGAAAAAAAAATGAACAAAAAACTAGGAGATCCAGTTGATCCTCTCTTGGTTTCTGTAAGGTCAGGAGCAGCTGTTTCTATGCCAGGAATGATGGATACTGTACTTAATCTTGGTTTAAATGATATTTCTGTTCAAGGATTAATTAAAAAAACAAATAATGAAAGATTTGCAATGGATTCCTATAGAAGATTTATCCAGATGTTTGGAGACGTTGTAATGGGAGTCGAGCATGCAAAATTCGAAGAAGCTCTTGAAGAAGTTAAATCAACAAAAGGAGTTGAATATGACACTGATTTAGATGCAAATGATTTGAAAAAGGTCATTGAAAAGTATAAAGAAGCTATTAGAAAAGAAAAAGGAGAAGATTTTCCACAAGAACCAAAAAAACAATTACAAATGGCAATAGATGCTGTATTTGGTTCATGGAATAATCCAAGAGCTATAACTTA
>JAHWIM010000033.1 GCA_019322535.1 Candidatus Woesearchaeota archaeon | reverse complement strand
CTGAAAAACAGCTTGCATCTTAACATGCCATTCTGGTTTAATATCATGAGCAGTTACAAATAATTTTTTATCATATTTTTTTAATAAAGGATGTTCATAAACAAATTCCTTGCCCAGACTAATTCTAACAAATTTTGTTGCAAATAAAGGTTCAATTCCATTGCTACAATTTGCAATTATACTTATTGATCCTGTTGGTGCAATTGTTGTTACAGTTCCATTTCTCATTGCTTTATACTTTTTAACCCATTCACTTTTTCTAAAGTTAGGAAAACTTCCTCTTCTTTTAGCTAATTCTACAGAAGCCATAATAGCAGTTTCTGATATAAATTTCATTAATTCATCAGCAATTTTCAATGCTTTTTTAGAATCATACCTAATTCCTAACATAATCAACATATCAGCAAAACCCATTACACCAAGACCAATCTTTCTATTTGCTTTTGTTATCTTTTCAATCTCTTTTAAGGGATATTTATTTGCATCAATAACATTATCTAAAAATCTAACACCAGTTACAATAACTTTCCTTAATTTTTCATAATTAATTTTCCTATCAGAAATAAATTTAGTTAGATTTATTGAACCAAGGTTGCAGCTTTCATTTGGCAATAAAGGAACTTCTCCGCAAGGATTAGTGCTTTCTATTCTGCCTAATTTCTTCAAAGCATGTTTTCTATTAATCTCATCTAAAAAAACAATTCCAGGATCACCTGTTTTCCAAGCAGTCTCTGCTATCAAATCAAATATCTTTCTTGCATTTATTTTTTTAACTACTTTGCCATTTCTTGGATTCACTAGTTCATAACTTTTGCCTTCTTTTACAATATTCATAAATTTATCAGTTATCCCAACAGACAAATTAAAATTAGTCAATCCACCTTTTTCCTTTGCTTTAATAAATTCAATAATATCAGGATGATCAACGTTTAAAATACCCATATTTGCTCCTCTTCTTTTTCCTCCTTGTTTTACAACATCAGTTGTTTTATCATAAGCATCAATAAAACTAACAGGCCCAGATGCAACTTCTTTTGTGCTTTTGACAATATCTCCTTTTGGTCTTAATCTGGAAAAACTAAAACCAGTTCCTCCACCGCTTTGATGAATCAAAGCAGATGATTTTAATGTATCAAATATACTTTCAAGAGAATCTTCTATTGGCAGAACAAAACAAGCAGATAATTGCCCAAGCTCTGTTCCAGCATTCATCAATGTAGGACTATTAGGCAGAAACTCCAAATTAGACATTACTTGATAGAATTCTTCTTCTTTTGCATTATCAATTTTTGCAATACTCTTTGCAACTCTTCTAAACATCTGTTTAGGTGTCTCAATAATTTTTCCTTTAGAATCCTTTAATAAATATCTTGCTTTGAGCACTTCAAGAGCATTTTTAGATAATGCCATTTCAAATAATTTATAGAATTAGATTATTTAAGCTTTTCTTATTTCAGCAACATAATTTCTTAATATCTCTTTATAGAGGTCTAAATTAACAAGAGTTTCGCTGCATCCTTCTTTCAATAAATGTAAAGTTTTGCTTTGAACGCCAATTTTACTCATTAATCTATTGCCTTCTTCTAATTCAGTAGAACAAGCAATTCCAAGAACTTTTTTTGGTTTGCCTTCTTTAACTAATAATCTAGCTAAAGTGCTTATTCCTTTTAAAATAAAGAATTTAATTTCAATTCCTTGTTTCTTTAATGCCAATGCTGCTTCTTTCATCCCGCCTACCCAGCATTTTTCACCATCTTTTCTTTGTCTTGCACAGCCAACACACTGAACAACCCCTTCATTAGTTTCAGCTTGACAGTAATCACTTCTCAAGCACTGAGGAATCAAAACAGCTAAATCATATGAAGGTATAAGATTCTTTAAATAAGAAACAATCTCTTCTTTTGACATATCTCTAATTTTCATATCTAGCATTTTTAAATGAGATTATATAAAATTTTGCTTTAAGAAAAATAATTAATCATTTCTTTTTCTCAATAGCTTTATTCAAATCATCAACCAATTTCTTAACATCAATGCCATGAGCAGTAGCTCCTTGTTCAATGTTTTCAAAAGACGCAATAGCACATCCCATGCAATGCATTCCATGCTTCATAAAAACATCTATAGTTGCAGGCCATTTATTTACAACTTCTCCAATTGCCATATCTTTTGTTATTTTTGCCATTTTTCACAAAAAACAACTTTCTCTATATAAGTATTTTGTTTTAAGAATTAAGAAAGCGCTTTTTGATGATATCAACTTCTTTGTGAAATGCAGGATGTAGTTTAACAAGGGATTCTTCTAAATCAGACCAGATATATTCAATATGTTCTTCGCTTAAATTAACTGACTTTGAAACAGGCCTGCATAAGAAGGTAATCATAGTTATTTTTTGTCCATCATCTCTTGTAAAATGTTTTACTGCAAGAGGATTTAAAATTTCAATCTCTAAACCAGTTTCTTCTTTTGTTTCTCTTTTCAATCCTTCAAAAGGATCTTCTCCTAAATCTAGTCTTCCACCAGGAATCTCCCATGCTCCTGGACTGTGTACATTATCATCCCTTCTTTTAATTAACAATAACTTTCCTTCTTCATCTATAATGAATGATTTGACAGCTATCCCAAACTTTTTCATTTTATTCAGTCTCAGTTAAATCCTTGGCACATTGCTGGCATAAAAACTTTCTAATCTTAGAATTCTTTCTAACAACTCTTTTAACTATTTTGCCGCAGCCCTCACATTTTAATTTAATTTCTTTGTATTCCATTATTCAACAATTATTTCTCCAATCATCATTGAATAAATATCCTTTGCAGTGAATCTTCCAGATTCTTCAAAAACATATTCCCAATATTCTCCAGGATTAATATTCTCACTCCTTGTAATAATATCTCCCTTCAGAGGTTTTTCAACATCAGCAGGATAAAGCAGAAGATTAGGACTGTACTTTTCTGCGCTATTAAAAAACCTAACAGCAGTTCCTTTCTTAATTGTGATAGTAGTAGGGACCATTGCTCTATCAGAAGTTAGGTTTATTTCAACAACATTTAGTCTAGAAAATATACTTGTTTCTTTTTCAGAATCTGCTTCTTTTTCACCACATCCGTTAACTAAAAGAACAATCAAAAAACATAGTCCAATTAAAATTTTCTTTTTCATATAATCAACAAAGAAAACCAAGTATATTAAATTTTCTAAAAACAAAAAATTATTAAATCAAACAAGTATCGTTCTATCCAATGGTGAAATTATTATTTGATGCAGAAGATTGCATTGTGGGAATTATTTTTAGTCTTTTAATCATTGCTCTTTCTGGAAAATGGTTTAAGATACCTTATGTTTGGAATCTATTGCTGATTGTAATTCCTATTTTAGCAGTTTTCATAATATTTGACCTAATCAGCGAATTTGCAGACCTTGGAAGGCATTTTTTATTTATTGGATTATCGATTCTGCACAACATCTTTGATTTAATATTGGGTGTTGGATTTTATGCTTTATACTTTAAACTTCAAATTCCCCTCATAAGTTTTATAGTTCCTTATTTATCTAACAATACCTTTCTTTTCTGGCTAGGAGCAGTTGAAGTAGTTATCCACATAGTTTGGATTGTATTAACTCCTTTTAATCAATAAAAAAGAAATAAATATTTATTCAACACTAATTGTTCCAATAATTTTTCCTTTTTCTAATATTTCAGCAATAACATCAGCAGTTATTTCTCCACTTGCTCCAGAATAAATATCTTTTATAGTATAATCTCCTGCTTTCTGGAATTGATATTCCCAAAATCCTTGTGGGTTAATATTTCCACTTTGTGTAATGATGTCTTCTTTTCTTGGATCTTTAATATTCGAAGGATAAATAATAAGATTATGATTAAATTTAGTTTCTTGATTATAAAATCTAACAACAGTTCCCCTTTTAATATCTAATTTATTTGGAACCATTTCTTTTGAAGGAGTTAGATCAACTTTTACAGTTGTTGGTGAAGGTAATTCAGAAACAATTTCTTGTGATTCTCCAGGTACAGCTGCAGGCATCTCTTGTCTAGGTTCTACTCCTTTTTCAGCACAACCAACTACAAAAATAAGTAAGAACAAAATTATACAATATTTTATTATTCTCATATAATCTTTAATATTCCTTTTAGTATTTATATATTTTTTGCAATCTTTATATGAAATACAAATAAATAAAAGAATAAATTACTTCTTCTTTCTTTTTATTATATAAAATACTATAATTCCAATAAAAACTATTGCTATAATAAGACCATATGTAGAGAATTCAGGAATAACTGTAGGACATTTCCAACAAAAGCATTCCTCAACGCGTGAATAAGTTATTCCCCCTTCTGAACACCAATGAGGTTTATTTATAATAGTAACTCCTTCTTCATCATCTTCTTGCGGACATGCAAATGGAAAAGAACTTTCGGTAAATTCACCAGATCCTCCCCCTCCTTCTTCAAATTCCCATGATACATGATATATCCATTCATCAATAGGTTTTCCACGTAATTCTTCACATTCAGCAGGACAATCAATCAAAGGAAATTTTGAAGTGTCTGGACACACTGCATAAACACCAGAACTTATTAAAAAAACAACAATCAAATTTAATAGTACAATCTTTTGTTTCATCTTAATTACAATTCTAACTAAAATATAAAAATTTTTCTAAATAAAATAAAGAATAACAGGCAATAATAAACAACCCATTGCTAAACTTTTCTTAACTCCAACTAATGATGGAATCATACCTATTGCTGTTGAAACACAAAGCACAAAAAAACCAAACAATCCAGAAAAATAAACAACTAAAACAGCAATAAAAACAATAATAGAAATACAAATTATTTGATAATTAACTTTAGTAATCACTTTAGAAAAAACTTTAGAAATATTCAATGCTAAAAAAGTAGCAATTCCACCAACAATAAGAACAGTTGCTAAAAACACAACTAAATAACTAATATTTATTTCCTTTAAGATCTCAGATAAAGCAACAACTGCTCCATTCCTAGCTTTTTGCAGGCTATAAAAAGTAACTAAACTAAAAATAAAATTAACAGTATTTACTCCTCCAATTAAAATCATAAATGCATAATCTCCTGCCTTCTTTCCAATCAACTGCATTCCAATAATTGCTGCTTGTGCTGCCCCTAAACCAGGAAATAAAGCAGTCAAACTTCCAGAAAAACTGCCAGCACTAACTGATTTCAAAATATCTTTCTTGCTAATATCTATAGTCTTGCTAATCTTTTGTTCTGGAATCTTAACTTTGTTTGATAAAGAATTCAATAAAATACTTACACCAAATAATCCTGAAAGCATCGGAAATAAAGGCTGCTCTAAATTAGGAACATTCAAAACAATAATTCCAAGAACACCAGAAATTAAAAATACAAACAATCCATAAAGTTTTTTTATTTCAGATAAGATCATATAACTCACAACTAAAATCAAAATCCATCCAATCCAAGGATTAATGAAAGAATAAATAATAGAAACAATAGGGATCAAAAAAGGAATAATAATTGCTACTAGTAATAAACAAAGCAAACTTCCAATAACAGTTAGCTTAACTGCATCATATCCTCTTCCCTCTAACAACATTCTATGTCCTGGTAAAACAGCTAATGCTGTTGATGCATCTGGTGCTCCTAAAAATACAGAGGGAATTGTATCTAAAAAAGTATGAGTAACAGCCATAGCTATAATAAAAACACCTAAAACCAATCCATTCGTAAAACCTAAAAAATATCCAGAAACACTAACTAAAATTAAACTAACCAAATTTATATGAATGCCAGGAATAAGGCCAGTAATAATTCCAGCAAAAACTCCTATTAAAATAGCTACTAACACTTCCCCCAGCATATAATGAACTAAATAATCTATTAATTAATATTTTTCTGTTATAGTAAGGTTTATATAACTCAAATAAAACATAAGTTCTATGGAAGAATACATCCTAATTGCAATTAGTATTGCAACATTAATCTTTGTTGCATCCTTAATATCAAAAATTCTCAAAAAAAGTCCTGGCACTCAAAAAATGCAGGAAATTGCTAAAGCTATCCATGAAGGAGCTATGGCTTTTCTTTTGAGAGAATATAGATTCTTAATAATATTTATAATCATTGTTGCAGCATTATTATTTTATTTTATCAACACACCAACAGCTATTGCTTTTATCTTTGGAGCAATTACATCAGCTCTTGCTGGTTTTATTGGCATGAACATTGCAACAAAAGCAAATGTCAGAACAACAGAAGCAGCAAGGCATAATTTACGAAGTGCTCTTACAATAGCATTTTCTTCTGGTGCAGTAATGGGTTTAACAGTTGTTTCATTAGGCTTGTTAGGAATTGTCAGCTTTTATCTTATATACAGAGACCCAACTATAATTTATGGGTTTGCCTTTGGTGCAAGTTCTATTGCTTTATTTGCAAGAGTTGGTGGAGGCATTTATACAAAAGCAGCAGATGTTGGAGCAGACCTTGTTGGAAAAGTTGAAAAAGGAATTCCAGAAGATGATCCAAGAAATCCAGGAGTTATTGCAGATAATGTAGGAGACAATGTTGGAGATGTAGCAGGAATGGGTGCAGATTTATTTGAAAGTTATGTAGGAAGCATTATAGCAGCAATGGCAATTGGGCTTATTACATTTGGAAGGCAAGGATTAATCTTGCCGTTAACAGTAGCTGGTGCAGGTATTATATCCTCTATTGTTGGAACATTTTTTGTCAAAACAAGAGACAAAGGTAAAATTTATTCAGCATTAAGATATACTTTAATTATCAGTTCACTTCTAGTAATAGTAAGCTCATATTTTCTTACAAAATTTTATCTTGGTAATCTTAATACATTTTGGGCAATTGTATCTGGCTTAATTGCAGGAATATTAATTGGAATCTTAACTGAATATTATACTTCATATAACAATAAACCAGTTCAAAGAATTTCTCAAGCATCAAAAACAGGAAGTGCAACTAATATTATACAAGGGCTTTCTCTTGGAATGGAAAGTACACTCTTACCTATTTTAGTTGTTGCAGCAGCAATTTTCTTAGCATTCAAATTTTCAGGGTTATATGGAATAGCAATGGCTGCAGTAGGCATGCTCAGCACATTAGGAGTTTCTTTAGCTATTGATGCTTATGGTCCTGTAGCAGACAATGCAGGAGGCATTGCAGAAATGTCAGGCCTGCCAAAACAAGTAAGAAGACGAACAGACAGCCTAGATGCTGTTGGAAATACAACTGCTGCAATGGGCAAAGGCTTTGCAATAGGTTCAGCAGCATTAACTGCTTTAGCATTATTCTCAACATTTGTTGAAACATCAAAATTAGAAGTTATATCTATTACAAATCCAGTAGTTATTGTTGGATTATTAATTGGAGGAGCATTGCCTTTCTTATTCTCTTCACTAACAATGCGAGCAGTTGGAAAAGCAGCTTTTAAAATAATTGAAGAAGTTAGAAGACAATTCAGAACAATTAAAGGATTAATGCAAGGCAAAGCAAAGCCCCATTATGCAAGATGTGTAGATATTTCAACTTCAGCAGCTCTTAGGCAAATGATTCTTCCAGGATTAATTGCTGTTATTTCACCAATATTAATTGGATTGTTGCTTGGCCTTGAAGCACTAGGAGGATTATTAGTAGGTTCATTAGTTACTGGATTTTTATTAGCAGTTATGATGGCAAATTCAGGAGGAGCATGGGATAACGCTAAAAAATATATTGAAAAAGGCAACTTAGGAGGAAAAGGTTCTGAGCCCCATAAAGCATCTGTTGTTGGCGATACAGTAGGAGACCCATTCAAAGACACTTCAGGACCATCACTTAATATTCTTATTAAAGTAATGGCTATTGTTTCATTAGTTTGTATTCCTTTGTTTATCTAAATTCTCTTGACTAAATTCCCAATTATCTCACTTTTTCCCTGATACTCTTCAACTTCTCCAACAACTTCTACATACTCTCCTTTTTCCAGACTAATATTTTCTTCTTTAAATAAAACAATAGAAACAACTTCTGTTTTCTCTTGCGCAATTTTTAGAAAAGCAATCTTTTCCATATTTACAACATCTTCAACATAACCTTTTATCTTTACAGTTCTCCCAAGCTCTATTTCATCTAATTTATCTATTGTAATATCATCAATCTCAATTCTTTCAGAAACAAAAAATAAAATAATAATGCCAATAAAAGAACAAGTCAAAGCTATTTTCAGCAAAGTTTTATCTTTCATCTCTTATCAGAATCAATATTTAATAAATAAAAAATTACTCAGTTACAATTATTTGCCCATTAGTTCTTGGGTGACCCATGCTCATCCATGTATAATTTCCAGTTTCATTAAAAATATAACTCCATGTCTCTCCTTTTCTTAGCATTGGTCCTTCAATAACCTTGAATATACCTATAACATGTCCATAAACATCTTGATTTTCCCACAGTACTGTTGTTCCTAATTTAATTTCTAATTCAGAAGGATTTCCTTTAAATTTAAGTATCAATATTTTCTCACTCTCTCCAGATACTACAGGATCATCACTAGATTCACTATCAGTATCTGTAGAATCATCATTTTCATCAGGAACATCTTCATTACTTGTATCATCCACATCATCCTGACTATCATTTTGTTCTGGAGGCACAGTTGTTGGAGGAGATGTAGGTTTATGTACTTCTACACTTTGCTCTTTGACTGTCACTAATTTTCCTTCTTGTTCTTGCTGAGCTACATTAACAGTCTGGCCTGTGCTTCCACATCCAGCTAAAACAATTACACAAGCCAAAAATATTACAATCATAATCTTTTTCATCTTAATTCACTCATAAACTATAGCTTTTTTTACCTTAAAAAATCTAGTTTATATTTAAAGCTAACGCTTTTATTTAATCATAAACACTAGAAATAAGAGCACAAATAAAACCAAATGACTCATAATGGCTTTTTTTATTACATGATGTTCTTCAGGCATAGCCTTATGAAAAGAATGAAGATAAGTTCCAATAAATATTCCTAATGTTACAATAGCCAAATATAAATCAATTGCCATAAAAGACTACTAGTAATTCAAATATTTAAATTTATTGCTAAAACTACAACCCTAACCTTTAAATACCACCACTTATATACAAAAAACATGGCTCCAGATCTTAATTTTAAATCTACAAAAGATATAAAGATTCCTGGAAAAATAGTAGATCAAGTAATCGGCCAGGATAATGCAGTTGAAGTAATTAAAAAAGCAGCAGAGCAAAGAAGACACGTTCTTTTAATTGGAGAGCCAGGAACAGGTAAATCTATGCTAGGATTAGCTCTAGCAGAGCTTTTGCCAAAAGAAAAACTTGTGGATATAATCTCTTTTAAAAACCCAAATGATGAAAATACTCCTTTAATAAGAACAGTTCCAGCAGGCCAAGGCAGAAGTATGGTAATGAAAACCAAACTTCAATCAATGCAAATGCTTAAAGGCCAAAATTTAATTCTTTTTATATTAGCAATTCTAGCAATGATTGCTCCATGGTGGGTTCGTTCATATTACAAATCAGATGTTATGTTTGCTGCTTTTTTCATTGGTGGAATGGTATTCTTGGGAGCATTTGTTATCTTTCTTAATTTTGGAAGAAAAATGATTGGTGAAAAAGAACAGCCGCCTAAATTATTAGTAGATAATTTCAATAAAAAACAAGCACCATTCTTGGATGCAACAGGAGCGCATGCAGGAGCTTTATTAGGAGATGTTTTGCATGATCCATTCCAAAGTGGAGGCCTAGGAACTCCTGCTCATGAAAGAGTTGTAGCTGGCATGATTCATAAAACAAACAAAGGAGTTTTATTCATAGATGAAATTGCAACATTGCAGCCTTCAACACAGCAAGAGCTTTTAACAGCATTGCAAGAAGGCAAATATTCTATAACAGGACAAAGTGAAAGATCAGCAGGAGCAATGGTTAGAACAGAACCAGTTCCTTGTAATTTTATCCTTATTGCAGCAGGAAATACAGAAACATTAAAACATATGCATCCAGCTCTAAGATCAAGAATTAGAGGTTATGGTTATGAGGTTCATATGAACGAAACAATCCAAGATAATCCAGATAATCAACTCAAAATTGCAAAATTTGTAGCACAAGAAGTTGTTAAAGATAAAAAAATTCCTCATTTCAGCAAAGCAGCAGTTCTTAATATGATAGAAGAAGCAAGAAGAAGGGCAAATAGAAAAGGACATTTAACTTTGAGATTAAGAGAACTAGGAGGGCTTATCAGGGCAGCTGGTGATATTGCTCAAGAACAAAAATCTTCTTTAGTTGAACCAAAACATATTCTTGCAGCAAAAAGGATTGCGCGTACACTTGAAAAACAGATAGCTGACAAATTTATTGAACGTAAAAAAGAGTATGAACTGATTAGAACAAAAGGTAATGAGGTTGGCCGTGTTAACGGTTT
>JAHWIM010000032.1 GCA_019322535.1 Candidatus Woesearchaeota archaeon | reverse complement strand
TTTATTATTAGTTTAACTGTTTTTTCCCAGGAGAATTGCTCGAGGACTGTTTCTCTTGCATTCTCTCCTAGCATTTTTCTTCCAGGCTCATTATTAACTAGTTTTTCTAGTTTTCTTCTAAGAACGTAGTCATTATGGACTGGGAAAAATATGCCATTTTTTTTGTCTTCAATATATTCTTTAAGATAACCTACTCTTGTGACTACTACTGGCAGCTTGCATGACATTGCTTCAAGTGTAGAAAGAGATGTTGTTTCTGTTGAGCTTGGTAGGACAAAAATATCCATTGCCTGAAGATAAGGAACTACATCTGAAACAAAGCCAGTTATTTTAACATCGTTTCTTTCTTTTATATTTCCTACATTTTTTTCTGGTCCATTTCCTACTAATAGAAGGAATATATTTTTATTGAATTCTTTTAGTCTTAGATAGGCTCTGATTAATGTTCTGATATCCTTTTCTTTACTTAGTCTGCCACAATACCCAATTATAGTATATTTAGGATCTATTCTTAATGCTTTTTTAGCAAGCATCTTGCTCTGTGAAGGAATAAATTTTTGTGAATCTACTCCTAAAGTTATTATTGCTTTTTTTGTTTTAATACCTTTGTCAGCTAATTCATGTGCCAGGCTTTTGTAAGGAACAAGAAGCAAATCACATTTGTTATAGAGATATTTAACCATTCTTCTAATAAAGAAATGAGTTATTGGTTTTAGTATCCTTGGCAAAGGTAAAAGATCTGCTACATGTTCTTCTGTTATTTGGTGGACATAATTTATATTTGGTTTTTTGAATTTTTTAGCATAGTAAATTGCAAATGCACCAATTGTAACAATATCCTGACTCCAGACAATATCTGCTTCTTTGACAGCTTGTTTAATTCTGTTTATATTTTTTGATGACAGCTGAATGCTATGATAATCTGCTAATTTAAATCTTTTTGAAACAGGCAATCCAATTATTTTAGTGTTACTTATTGTGATTATTTCTTCTTCATAAGCAGGAGCGAGTATTGTTATCTCAAACTTATCTGTTAATTTTGGAATTATCTTATTAAGAAATACAACAACCCCATCTCTTTTTGGAAAATAAGTATCTGTTGCAATTAATAGTTTAGTCATTTTATTTTGTAGAACACCTCAGCATATTTTACTCCATTGTTCCACCCATTTATTAATGCTTTTAAATAAACCTTCCACATTAAAGGCATTATTGCTGCTATTTTTTGGCTTTTATGCGCTTTAAATGCTTTAACTTTTTTATTAAATGTACTAGTTACATCAACAACTAATTTTGGCAGATTTCTTTTTCTTAGTGTTATTGGATTCCAAACATCAAAAGAATAGACATCATAATTTGTTTTTGCTTTGTTTACTATTTCGTTTATTATTTTAAATACAGCTCTGTGGTCTGGATGAGGATCATCAATAGAATGAGTAAAAATTTTTGAAGGCTTTTTTTGTTTGATAATATCTTTTATTTTTTCTTTTACTTTATTTTTATTAGCTAAAAATTTTCCTTCTTTTAATCCGAAGTAAGAAACTCCAGAACCACCCATTATTTTATCAGATTTATGAGATTCTGTAACTCTTGTTTTTATTACAATAGATGGTTTAAGATGTGGAAGACTTCTCTCACCATAAGAAAATATTAATGTGTTTACATTTTTTCCTAGTTTTGAATATTTTGCTAGGGTTGCACCTGCGCCAATTATCTGGTCATCATTATGTGCACAAATTACTAGTATATTTTCTTGTTTTTTCATTAGTTTATAGAAATATAAGGGTTTTATTAATGTTTTGGAAATTTGAAATGCGTCGGCCGTGCTTAACACACAGATTCTAATGCGCCCACACATTAAGTAAAATATAGGCTTTGCCATTTAAATATCTTTCTATGGCAAATATATGGTGGTTTATTCAATCTGCTTCAGAACACAAAAACTATAAATACTAAATCAATTAAGGAGTGATTATGAAAGCAATCAATACAGAGATGGGTGTTGCTTTTTTAAGAGCCTATGGAATGTTATATCCAAAGGAAAAGCGGCTTTTTGAAGATCCATTTGCTGAAAAATTATTAACACCTTTTTACAAATTTTTTTTATTTCTCATGCGTTCACCTAAAATATTTGATTTCATTATGAAATTGGAGAAAAAAAGTACTCCTGGGAAGACGGGTTGGCTGCTTTGCCGTGTCCGTTATATAGGTGATGTATTAAAAGATAGTACTGCAAAAAAGGGCCTTGAAGCGGTAGTCAACCTGGGTGCTGGATATGATTGCCGTGCGTATTATATTCCAGGTGTGGAAAATATAAGGTACTTTGAAGTGGATCATCCCAAGGTTATAAAAAAGAAAAAAGCAAAAATGAAAAAAATATTAGGAAAGCTTCCAGACCATGTTATTTATGTTCCTGTTGATTTTGAGAAGCAAAATCTTGGTATTGAATTAAAAAAAGCAGGATACAATTTAACCTCTAAGA
>JAHWIM010000031.1 GCA_019322535.1 Candidatus Woesearchaeota archaeon | reverse complement strand
TTTTTGTTCTTTTATTGCTGCTTCTAAAGCACCAGGAACATTTAAATCAACTGTAATTCCTGGATAAGTTCCAATTGCATTTCTTCCATTGCCTTCATCTTCTAGAATAGCTTTTGTTGAACTATACATAACCTTTCCAGTAATAAATACTCCATCCTTTCCAGCAGACAGTGATTTTAATGCAGCTGTAATTGCAGCCATTCCGCTTGCAAATACTTTAGCTCCAAAAGAATCTGCTTGACTTAATCTGCCAGTTTCTATCGCAGTTAGCATTCTTTCTAAATTATCAAAATTAACATGATCTGATCTAGCATAGTAAAATCCTTTTTCTTTTCCAGCAATAATATCTCCTAGAAAGTCCAATCTTGGAATATCTGGGTTTAATTCATCACTCCATTTAAAATCAGTATCCCATAGATCATCCAAGGTCCTATCAAAAGCTTGTTTACTAGAATAATTCTCAGATGTAACAATTCCTTCCCTTCTTCCAGACCATTGTTCAAAATTTGTCATCTTTTATCCTCTAAATTTAGTTTATTTATAAAGATTGTATTTTTTTAATTATCCTCAACTCTAAAACATCTTACCTTGCTAAAAAAACCACTCTCAACAATATCTCCCAAAGGTTTGATAGTACAGCCATATTTTCCATCAGATTCAAATACACTTGGATCGCCTCCATTTCTTGTCATAACAACACCACTATGACCAATACCCTTGCCTTGATAATAAAATAAGATTAAATCTCCTTCTCCAGCATCTTTTACTGGAACTTCATGAGAACTATCTTCAACTTGAGGAAATCCTCTTACTAAATCTACAACTTCTGCTTTCTTAAATTCATCAGCTAGTCCATGAACATATAAAACAGCACCATGGCAGTTTGTATTCTCATAAACTCCTCCAATCGGAAATTTTGCAAGTAATTCACCAATCCTTTGTGTTAATATTTCTTTCATTTTAACTTAATAACCTCATCCTTATTTATTTTCTTACTCCTTGAAAAAAGGTACAGTAATAAGCGAAGTACGATTATTTGGGAAAATATACAGTAATGCTCTTCTAACATCAAGTGCAATTGCTCTATGGTAAACTTCACCATTAGGCCTGGTAGTTAAAGCAACATGCTGAACATCATTAACGCCTTTTTTTGCTAACTCTTCTTCAATAATCTCTGGCCACCAGGCATAATAAGAACTATGATAAACATTAATTGCTTTAACTTTTGCACAATCTTGAAATATATCTTCTAATTTCTTAACATCTGGCATTCTTGCACCAGTTACATGATGCCTTATTCCATTTACTATATCACCTGGACGTGTGGCTCCACTTATATGAGCCAAAGCACCAGTTTGACAATCTTTATCCAAGAAAACAATACCATTACATCTAGAAAATCCCTCTGATAATAATCTAACATCTGATGAATTAAAATCATCTTGCCCAACATACACAGTATCAATAGACTTATGAATAAGTTGATGAAGTCCAGCATATTGTTCTCCTTGTTTCCAATACATTTTTCTCACTCAACCCTCAAATTAAAATAACTTTTAATCATTTTCTCATTATCTTAACCTAATAACCTCATCTTTATTCTCAACAATAAGCAAACCTTTTCCCATTGGTGTATCAACTTGATGAAATTTAACCTCAGTTTCCCCATGCCATTTCATTTTCCTAACTAATTCAATCGGCAAACTTACTTTAAACTGATGGTTGTTTTTTGTTATTTTACGTTTCATCTTAAACAAACCTCTGCAACCAAGGGTAAATGATCAGAAACTTTTACAAAAGGAACATAAACATCATCAACTTCAAATTCTGGGCTTACAAATATATGATCTAGTTTTAATCTTGGATTCCAAGCAGGATATGTTTTATAATCATCTGTTGGTCTTAATCTTGTGCCTTCTGTAACTGGCTTAAGCTCTTCTTTATCTTCTGTATTAAGGTCACCAGTTAATATAACAGGATATTCTATCTCATTTACAACTTTAACAATTTCAGAAAGTGGTTTTTTTCTACTTCCTTTACCTAATGGCAAATGTGCAGTTATAACAACAATATTCTGATCATCAACTTCAACATCAGCAACACCTAAAGACCTTCTTTGTATGCCTCCTGCTAATTCATAATTTTCTCTTACACTAAAAGGATATCTTGAGCACATTCCATTGCATTGTCCAATTATTCCATGATTATAAAGAGGAAACACTGCTTCTGTAAGATCTGCTAATCCAGCAATATCTCTTACTTGATTTTTTCCCTTAGCTCTTTTAGATCCAGCTTCTGCTTCTGTTAAAGTAAGTATGTCTAAACCTTTAGCAAGATCTGCTGCTCCTTTATCAACAGATTCAACAGAATGAGGCAAAGCATATTTCAAAAAAGTTGTTAGATATTGAGAATAACCTTTAGTAGTACAAACTCCTAACTGCAAGTTAAGTGTTCCAATTTTTATAGGTTTTTTTTGTTTCATTCTATCTCCTTGAGTGAAATTATTGAGCAATTATTAGATTTCACACTATCATAAACTGTTTGTGTATGTGCTAATCCACCAATCATCAAAACAACTCCTTTATTTGCTGTATTTTTGACCCATTCTTCACTTCTATCCTTGACTACAAGTCTTTCATAGTCTGGAGTTACTGTACCTTTCTCTTTATCAGGATCATATTCACATTCAAGAATTGCTGATTTCACATCATCTGAAAAGCCAGACAGCAACTCATCTCTATAATCTTTTATTTGCTGCATATACTCTTTGAAAAAAGAGAAATATTCGTTAAATGAATCTGCTATTTTATTGAATTTTCTTTTTCCATCTTCATCCAATAAATCAAAATAAGCATCTTTAAGAGCATTGTATTTTTCAGCTACCTTATCCATTTGTTGTTCTATTCTTGATATATTAATCTGCAAACAATATGCAGCAGCACAATCATCTACATCTTCTGTCTCAATACCCCATTTTTTTGCCCTTGTTTCTAAATCAAAATACAGGAATCCAGGAGCATCATGTCTTGGTTTTGTTTCTCCAACTTCTTTCACAAATTCATAATCCAAAAGAGGTTCATGTCTACTCCAGTCACTACGCTTTAAAGGAAGATATGCGCTTAGAAATCCCAACGCCATAACAAAATCTGAATAAGCTTGGTATCTTTTTGATTCTTCTGACTGAGGGACAAAGTCACGCCAGTTTTCTTTTCCAAATTTTTTCTGTTCTTCGATGTGAGCTTGAAGATCGTTTTGGAATATATCTAATCCAACAAATGATTTATCAAAATGCTCTAGTCTTATCTCATCAGACTTGTATCTTAGTTTCTGAAGTTTTACAAAATCAGTATCACTTTCTTTTATTTCAAATTCGAATTCCTCACCATACAATTTAAAGATTGTGGGACGAGGAATAACATTATCATCATAGAATTTTGCCTGTTTAACAGCCAATTCTTTCATATGCTCAACATCTATTTCTCCTACTATCCCTTCTAATCCAATCATATCAAAATCAATAGCAGAATCTAATTTTGTTATCCTCTCTCTCTGGCTTTTTGCATAACTTATAGTATGTATGTCTGGCAGAAATAATATAACTGCATCTGAACCTTCATTAAAAACAGAATGGCTTTCATCAATTTCATATCCTTGTTTTTTTACTTTTTGAACTAAATCAGCATACTCTTCTCTTGAAAATCTTGTTTCAAATAAAGACGCAAGAATATCAAAACCCAGTGCTCTAGCTAAAAAATAACTTCCAGCAGCTACACCTGTTCCTATACCCGCTTTTATAAGTCCTCTTCTTGTTATTTTATTCATTTTAAGACGCCCTATTCCTCTTTCTAGCAACATTTTGCCAAGCTATTTGAATCTCAGAATAAGTTAACCCTTTTTCCCTAAGCAAATCTACATACTCTTTTTTTGTTAGTTCTTTTATCATTTTAAACAAAAAACATAATTGCCAAAAAAATGATTAAACCAATTACTCCGAACAGCCATGAATATTCTGACTTTGATTGTTCGATTAATTGTAGTTGTTTTACCATTTTCCACCCATAATTATTACTTGTTATTACTTATAAGTAATAACTTATTTATAAAGCTTTTGGTTTTTAGCGAGAAAACCGCTCTCAAACATTTAAAAATACATTACCCTTAAAATACAGAATTATAGGGTTTCAGCCTTTGGCACCATTAGTAACCAACTATAAGAAGTTTTATAAACAACCTATAAAATTTCTTTATTTAAGATGCCAGATATACAAAAAATATTGCAATTAGAGGATGAAGAAGTAGTCCAAGACATTGTAAAAACAGTCTTAGAAAGAAAAGGCATTGAAATTGAACTTGTAATAAATCTTGAGCAAGCAATGCAAGCATTAGATGGATTAAATGGTTACAGTGGATTATCTCAATATGATGCTTTACTTCTAGACATGATGTTGCCAGATGGAAAAGGATCTGACATAGCAAAAAAAGTAAGAGAATTAGGTTTTCAAGGCAGAATTGTTATGTTCTCAGGCAGAGATATGCAGGATGCAAAAGAACAAACCCAAGATTTGGATAACATAGGATACCTCAATAAACCAACTCGTCCAAAAAATTTTATACCAGCATTAGAAGGAACTTATTCTGATTAACTTCATAATTACACAAAAAGTTTATAAACTATATTTATAAAGTATAGACTATGGCTTTTCCAAGTAGTGTACCGACTAGAAAATTTATTCTTAGATACAGGGGTTTATTTGATTTTGATGGTTTGTATAACATGATGGCAGAGTATATGAAAGCAAACAGATACTGGTTTCACGAATACAAATACAAGCATAAAGTCCCAAGTCCATTAGGTGCTGAACAAGAAATCTTCTGGAGAGGAGAAAAAAAAGTAACAGACTATCTACAATATCAACTATTTCTTGACTTCCATCTCTGGGAGATGACAGAAGTAGAAGTTATTCAAAAAGGTGTTAAAAAAACATTAACAAATGCCAGGCTGCAGATAAATCTTCAGGGATTTATGGATATTGATTTTGAAAAAAGGTATGAGCAGTCTACTTTTACGCAAGTTATAAAAGATTTTTTCAATAAATATATATTCAAAAGAGAACTAGAATCTATTTTTTGGGATACTCTGCATTACAGAACCCAAAAATTCATGAATGTAATAAAAGAATACCTAGATATGCAGGCACAAGGATACGAATATAAAGGATATCTTGGTGATAATGTATGAGCGAAAAAAAACTAGTCATAGACCAGATGAAGATTACCTACGAAGGATTATTTGACTTGAATGGTCTGTGGAGATTAATAGATGCATGGTTCTATGAAAAAGGTTATGATAGGTGGGAGCATAAAAATTTTGAGCAGATACTTCCTACTGGAAAGGATTTTGAAATAGAGCTTCTTCCTTGGAAAAAAACAACAGAATATTTCAAAAACACAATAAAAATCAGATTAAGGATGACTAATGTCAAGGATGTTGAAATAGATAAAAAAGGAGTAAAGCTAAAGCTTAACAAAGGAAAAGTAATGTTTATCTTTGATGGTTATCTAGAAAGCGATTATGAAAACAAATGGGAAGGAAAAGCAGTATTCTTTTTCCTAAGAACAATATTTGATAAATATTTTTTAAGGCCAACAACTGATTTTTATGAAAAATGGTTAGTTAATGATGTGCATGATATCCATGGAAGAATCCAAAGATTCTTAAACTTATATAGATACGAAAAGCATGTTTAAGAACAATGTCAGAAAAAAGATTAGTCATAGATGAAATAGAATTGAATTACTCTGGTCTGTTTGATATACATGGATTTCTAAAAACAATTGATACAATTACTAAAGATAGAGGTTATGTAAAAAACGAAAAAGAAAGAAAAGAAAAAATAACTCAAACAGGCAAAGAAATCTTTTATGAACTAAGACCAGTCAAAAGAAAAACAGCATTTTTTGTTTTAATGATAAAATTAAGAATTGCCATAAACAACATGAAAGATGTTGAAGTACGAAGAGACCAAAAAAAAGTCATGCTCCACGAAGGCGATATAAAAATACTGTTTGATGCATGGACAACAACTGACTATGAATTCAGATGGGAGCAAAAACCAATATACTATTTCTTAAGAAACCTTATTGAAAGAGTTTTCTATAAAGTGCATACAGACAGATTCCTTGATGAATTAGTAGATGACGCTCATTTCTTCCACAGAAATATAAAAGCATATCTTAATGCTCATAGGTTTTAACAACAGAAGCAGCTTTTTCTAACAACTTAGTGCAATAATCACATTCTGAACATTTATCTCCACAACTAGTCATCTTCTCAAAAAAATTACTCGAACTTAAAACCTTGTTATCAACATCTGTAAAATAATCAAAAAGAGCTTTTGTGCTTAATAAAAACAACAAATCACCATCAAATTTCTCATTAATATAAGCATCTAATACTAAAGCAATTTTGCCAGTAGCCATCGTCCTTGTTGCTAGCTTAAAATAATCAACTAAGCCATTATAATGATTAACATCTTCAGGCCTTACAAAAGGAATACTAAATAATTTAGAAGGATTTTTCTTAATCAAAGTAATACAAGATCTTTTGTCAAACTCATTTGTATCACAAAAATGAGAAATCATGTTAAAGTGAATCTTTCTAAATGGACAATTACGAAGACATCCTTCATTAACTAACATCTTTATCTTTAAACCAGTTTTTTCCTTAATTTCTTTAATCAATTTCAAATCTCTATTAATATCTCTATCAATAGTTATCACATCAGCACCTAAATCTTTCAAAAACATTGCCTGCTCTACATTTTTAACATAACAATTAACAGAACTCTCAACCAAAATACCTAATTTCTTCAACTCAGGAATATAAATTGGATTTGTAACAATTACTGACTTCAAACCTTTTTCCTTTAACATAGAAACATAATCAACAACTTTAGAAATCTGTTCCTTATCACAGGTTTTTTTTCCTTCACAACTAGGGTTAATCAACAACTCAGATTTAACACCGCATTTATCACACATTGAAATAATTTCATCAATCTCCTTATTATAATTATCACCCTGCTTCAATGCTCTGCCGCTTCCCATAAACTCAGCAGGAATTGGAAAATAAAACCCAGACAAATATTCCTTTGCAGCCTCAATCAGCTTAATCATTGCAGGATCATGATTATACCCAATAGAATATTTTACCATTAATAGAAATCTATTATAAGTTTATTTAAATTTTTCTAACAAACTTTTCTTCTACCTAATTGTTCTTGAATTTCCCAATATCCTAATTTGAAAATATCAGAAACAGCATATTCGATTCCTTTGTCTCTCCAAGATTGAGCTAATCTTAATCTTTCTCTATTTAACCCAGAGACATTCATATATTGATCATGATTTCTTTCGCCATCTGCAATCATTTTAATTGCATTTGCTAGATCTTTGTAAGAATTAATAGGTTTATGAACTCTAACAATTCCGCGAGTATGATACCATTTTGGACCTTTTCTTCTTTCTTCGTCTCTAAAAGTTCCTGCATGATTTGCCCAGTGTTTTCTTCTATAATTATCATTCCTTGGTCTAAATTTCTGCTTTCTTCTCTCACGAACTCTTGAAGCTTGTGCAAGATAAAGCATAGGCAAAGAATCCATGCTTTCATGTTCCATTAATGTGTCTAAAGATGTCATAAAACCAAAGGAAAAGAGGTTATTTATAAATCTTTTATATTAAACCATGAACAATCTTAGAAGTAACAAACATTTCTAATAAAGCAGCAATTATAATAAAACCAACTGCTATCAAAAACAAAACTAAAGCATCTTTCATAACATTTCTAAAACCTTTGCTTCTGAATCTCTCATGCATAATTGCTCTTGATACAACACCGCCAGCAATTGCTGCAACTAAAAAACCAGCCATTTCAGGAATTAAGTGTATTAAAAACAAACCAAAAACTAAAGCAGCCTTACTAACATTCCTAATTACATAAACAATAAACGTAGCAAACACAGAAGCATTAAGAGTAACTAAAAACAAAGCTCCTGCCCCATAAAACAACGATAAAACAAAACAAATTATTGCAATAAATAAATTATAAGAAATCAAACCTAAAAAATTACTAAATGTAGGATTATATTCACTAACACCAAACTCTGATATTGTCTCTGTTGATAATTGTTCAGCCTGCTCAAGAAAATTAAGCTGATAACTAAAACTATCATCTAATTGACCAAAAAATCCAATTACAAAGAATGCTAAAAATATGCCTAAAAACAAAATAACATAAACTTCTATTATTGTTGAATGATTTCTAAAAAAATGTCTAAGACCTTCTTTGCTTTCAATCTCCTCTTCTCTGTCAATGATCTTAGTAACAGCAGGAACTAATAGCAAAGTTGTTGTAAACAAAATAACTATTGAAACACTAGAACTAAAAAACAATCTTGCAACAGCAAACCCAAATATAGCATAAGTAAAACCTAATAAAAATACAAACAACAAATGTCTCTTTAGATTCTTTAATTCAAGAAATTGTTCAAAGACCATTTTTATCTGTCAAAATAGCCGTCCCAGTTAAGTCCGCCGCCTTTCCTCTTATAAGATAATAAACTTAATATTCCGACAACAGCAATTATTCCAACCCATATGTAAGGATTCTGCACTAATTTACTTAAACTAAACCATCCAGCTGCTTTACCTACAGGAATGTTATCTTGTTCTTCCTCTTCTTCTTCAATTATTCCTCCACTTAAACTAGCTTCTTCAACAGGCTCTTCTTCTTCAACAGGGCATACTCCGCAGTCTTCTTCACAATTAGTGCAGTCTTCTGTATAACTGCACAATCCATCTCCGCAGTAAGTACTTCTTCCTACACTGCGTTTACCACTACTAGTACTTGAAGAACTGCTTGCAGGTTTTGTAACAGTCAATTCTAATGTTTCTGAATGAACAATACCTTCTAAAGTTTCTACTTCTACAACAATATCATAATTTCCTTTTGCTAAAGGAGCACTAAAGTTATAGCTAAAGCTTCCATTATCTAAAGTTACATAAACAGTAGTTGAATCAGGTAATAATAAGATAACTTCTGTTTCAGGAATAGCACTTCCATCATCTAATACCACTACACCAGAAACAGTAACATCTCCCCCAACATTAACACTTGAAGGGCTTAATGAAGCATCAATATCATAATCAGGCAATAATTCAAACTCTTCAACCAACTGATTTGAATTAGCTAAACTATCAACTGCAGTTATTGTTAAATTATAATCTCCTACTGCATCACTTAAATCAGTGGAAATAACTCCTGAATAAACATCTCCGCTTGCAGATAAACTAATGCTGTCTCCATCTATTTCAGCATCAACATCATCTATTCCGCTTGGATCAGAAATATTTACACTAAAGTCATAATCTTCTCCTCTTATAACATAAACAATATCATCCATTGCCATATCAGGACCAGTTAAATCAGTAACATTCAAGTTTCTTCTTTCAGATTCAACACTGTTTCCAGCATCATCTGAGCATTCAATATACCATTCATAAAGAGCCATTGGAATTACAACTGAAATATTAACTAAACCATCAACTTCTTGAGTTAAATATTCAGAATCATCTAAATAAATTGTACATTCTATTGCATCATCCCAAAAATCATTTACATTGAATACAAAATCAACATGAACATCTGTTGATGAATTATCATCAGGGCTTATCAAAGTTAAACTAGGAGCTGTTCTGTCAACAGTAAATTCAAAAGTTTCTTCAGCAGTATTTCCTGCTTTATCAGTAGCATTTACAGTTAATACATTTAAACCTTCTGACCATGCTGAAATATTTAATGATCTGCTGTAATTAACAGTATCAACTTCAAAATTATCTGTTACATTAATATCAATTACAGCATCATCATTAATAAAAGAACTGTTTGCAGGGCTATTAAGAGTTATAGTTGGAGCAGTTAAATCAATTATAACATCTCTACTACTAGCAGTCGCTTCTAACCCAACCAAATCTTTGCAAGTTACAGTCCATGAATGTGTTCCTTCAGAAGTTCCAGATAGATTATATGTTGTTGAAGTCTCAACACCACTATCTACAGTAGTTGAATCTTTTACATCACCTTCTACTTTAAAATCACAATCTAAAGTAGGAGCAATATTATCAGCTGCTATAAAACTAAATAAGGTTGCATCACTTGCATAAGCTCCATCATCAGGAGCAGTTAAGTTAACTGTTGGAGGAGTGCCGTCAAAACCAACACTGCCTGACAAAGTAGCTACTTCATCTGCATTATTGTAGCCTTCAAACAAAAAGCACATTAATTCCCCTTCTTCATAATCTGCAAGATTAACTGTATCTGTATAAGTATCATTTACTCCTGCTAAACTAATATTCACTGTAGTATTAGTAGCATTTGAGCAATTCCAATATGAAAAATCAACATGGCCCACACCTGTTTGAGCATCAACTGCATCAACACTAACTAACTGATCTGTAATGCCTTCTAATAAATAGTCTCCATTTGCAGGAACATTATTAGACAAAACAGGAGCAGTGTCATCATTTAATATTGTGATATTAACACTGTCAACAGTATCTCCATTTCCTTCTGTTGTAATGTTTACTGTTACAGTTGTATCAGAACTTACTTTATCTGCTTTAGCCATAAACTGAAACATTGCTAAAAACACATTTGTTTCAATATCTCCTCCAAACCAGTTAACAGAATTATTTGTCTCATTGTGCTGCCATCCTAAAAAATCAGTAACCTCTGTTATTATAAAATTAGGCATAGACAGCAAGATTTCATCTATAACTTCATCTTTTAAAAAATTATTAACAGTTAGATTAAACTGAATCTCATTTGTCTCATAAAGAGAATCAGGAACAAGATCAACATCAGCGTTTGGTGCAGCATAAACACTTAAAGAACTAAGGATTAGGAGTGCAAGTATAGGGGTCAACACCTCTCTTTTCATATAACAATATATAGGCACTCCTAGTATATAAATATTACTATTTCGTATACTGGTTTAGAATTGTCAAGGAGTAGTAAAATAGGTTATTTATAAATTCAAGAAAAAAAAAGACTTTGATATTCAAGCCTGACTTGTACTGTTTCTGCCTCAACTCTTCTTGCATAAGTTTCTCTGTCTATTGGAGAAAAAGTAACACCTTCTGGAAGCCCTTTTCTAAAAGATCTTTCATCGCATTTAACACAATACACAGAATTACTACCAGGCACCCTCATTTCATACCAAGATGTTTTCATAATAATACTAGAAAATTTAAGTTTTATTTAAATGTGCTTAAACTTCACCAGGCTTATTATCCTCATCCTTAAAATCTCTGATCTTTTTCTGCTCTTTTTCTCTATGCTCTTCTAAATCTTTGTCAAAAACTTTAAGCCTATCTTGCATTTCTTTCAGCTGTTTATCTAACTCTGAAGTCTTATCTATAAAATCCTTAGAACTAAAAACATCCTTGTATTTCTTCTCAAGTTTCTTCATTTTAAACTTTTCAATATCCTCTTTATCCAGAGCTCCCATATCTATATTATAGTAAAAATACTATTTAAACTTTGGCTTTATAGTATATATTCAGAAATTAGTTAAAGCTTGTAACGCTTAATGTATCTTCCAGCCATCTCGGAATAGGCCTATATACAGTATAAGTTCTAGGCTTTCTGTCTAAATTAACTCTGCAAACATCAATGCCAATTCCTCTTCTATCTTCTTCTTTTTGAAGTATAGCTACTAAATCTACTGCAATACTTATATCAACTGCACCAACATTTCTCAAGTAATAAAAATCGCTTTGAGCCCAGTAAAGATCACAAAATAATAACCTCAGTTCTCCATCTGTCCTTGCTTTGCCTGAAGGCCTCATATCTTCTGCTAAATCTCTGCCAATAGTTATATCTATAGGAAGTTTTCCAGCATATCTACCAGTTTTATCTGCTTTCGTTCCTTCAAAAACATACAGACTATTTTCCATTTTAAATCCACGCTATTTCTATCCATCTATTTAAATTTTGCTATAATAGAAAAAATTATAAACAAACAAATCAAAACATTAACAATGGATAATGAAACAGCTTTACTAATAGTACTAGCAATAATTGGTGCACTTCTAATAGGAAAAGGAATTACAGGTTATGCAATTATATCACAAACATGCTGTTTTTCAGGAGAAGACTGCAATCCAGAAGAGATGTGCGATGCTATAAAACCAGAACTCCAAAATCCAATTGGAGTAAATCCTCTATCAGTTGCTTCAGGAATCATACTTATTATTATATCTTTAGCAGCATTACATAAGCATATTCATGACATACACAAGAAAAAATGATCAAAAATAAAAAAGAGTTAACAACTTCTGCTGCTAAAAAATATGCTTTAGAATTATTAACAGCAGGAATTAATGCAGTGATGCCTCAAACCATTATTAAAAACCAAATTTCCTTAAAAAACAGCATTCTAAAAATAAAGGACAAAAAATTCAATCTAAAAAAACACAAAAGAATCTTTGTAGTTGGATTTGGAAAAGCTTCTTCTGATATGGCTCAAGCATTAGAAAAAGTTCTAAAAAATAAAATAACTAATGGAATAGTAATTGCAACAAAACCATTGAAACTAAAAAAGATAAGATTAGTAAAAGGAAATCATCCAGTTCCTTCTCAAGCAAATATTAATGGAGCAAAGCAAATCCTAAAATTAGTTTCTAATCTAAACAAAGACGACTTAGTTATCTGCTTAATCTCAGGAGGAGGCTCTGCAATCTTCACATTGCCAGCAGAAAACATAACACTTAATCAAATACAAAAAATGACAGATTTATTACTAAAATCAGGAGCAACAATAAATGAAATCAACATAGTAAGAAAACATATGTCTCAAGTAAAAGGAGGACAGTTAGCAAAAAAAGTAAAAAAAGCAACTCTAATCAGCTTAATCCTATCAGATGTTATTGGAGATAATCTAGATATTATTGCTTCTGCTCCAACTGTTGCAGATAAATCAACATTCCAAGATGCTATGAAGATATTAAATAAATACAAATTAATACATAAAGCTCCTAAGAGGATATCAAATCACATAATGGATGGTGTCTGCAAAAAAGTAGAAGAAACACCTAGTAAACTTCCAAAAACAATTCATAATATTCTAATTGGAAACAATCAGTCTGCTTTAGAAGGCATTGCAAAGAAAGCCAAGCAATTGAAATTAAAACCAATCATAGTTACTTCTAAATTAGTAGGAGAAGCAAGAGATGTTGGAAGAAGCATTGCTAAAAAACTAAAAAAACTAAAACCAAAGCAGGTTTTAATTTACGGCGGAGAAACTACTGTAACAGTTAAAGGCAAAGGATTAGGCGGCAGAAACCAAGAAGTTATATTGTCTGCTGTTGAAGATATAAAAGATTTAAAAAACACAGCATTTGCATCTGTCTGCACAGATGGAATTGATTATTATAAAGCAGCTGGTGCTGTTATTGATGAAAAAAGCCATTTGATATGCAAAAGATTAAAATTAGAATGTGAAAAATATTTGGCAAACAATGATGCATTTCCAGTTCTCAAGAAAATAAAAGCATTAATCTTCACAGGCTACACAGGAACAAATGTCTGTGATATAATAGTTGGGTTAAGATTATAGAATTATTTTTCTCTAAATTTTCCTTTACCTTCATCATAAATAAAACCATTATTATTAAGGTAGCCAGTAACTCCACCTAATATTATCCTAGGATCAAAATCAGGTTCTTCTTCTCTAATTGCCCTAGTGCCTTCGTTAACAAGTGCCATCGCTTCAACAGGAGATATACCTTCTTCTTTAAAAAATACAGCAATTTCTTCAGGAGTTTTAGAAGTAACAGATTCTATTGCATCAACAAGCACTTCATAAAATAAGGGAATACTATAATGCATTTTAATCACGAAATATACATAGTCACACTTTCCATTCCAGTGCTAGGTCCATATACTGCATTTACTGCAATATAAACAAAAAGCACTGCGAAAGTTAAAAAAAATAAAACCCAAAAAACTTTCTCAAGTGTTCTCATAAACAGACGTAAAAAAAGAGTTTTATTTAAAACTTTAGGAAATTTTCTTTAATGTTTTCTCTGAATTTCCCATGACTTCTCCATCAATACAGACAATAGCATAAGTGTATGCTTCACTGACTTTATCTACTTTTACAACACCAACTTCTATTTTTTCTTCAATGTCTCCTTTCAAATCAGCTAATGCTGCATCTGTATATTTCCAATTATTAATATACTTTTTTGCATCTTCTACATCATCAAATTCTTTCAAAGCAGCTAATGTAATAGTAATTTTAGAAGGAACATTAATCTGCAGTATTTCAACTTCGTCAGATATTTCAGTTTTGCAAGAACCAGAACTTATAGCATTAGTTGAGATTGGCCCAATCAGATCTTCAATGGATTTAAGATTTATATCTCCTGTACATCCAGAAATAAACAAAATAGCTATCAATCCTAATATAAAAAATAATTTCTTCATTCTCTTTCCTTTATTTTTTCTTAACTTTAAAACCTAAAGCTATTAACTCATCTCGCAAATTTGTAGGAAGATTTTCCCAGTTTTCCCTTATTGACTCTTCTGGGTCTTGAAATTCCCTGATCTTCTCTTCAACAATCTCCTCATACAAATCTATCAAAGGATTCTTTCTTTTCATATCACACCTCTTTTGACAATAAATATATAAGAACTTAGTAAATAAAAACTTTTTGGAAAACCTATCGCTTATTATCTATAAATTGAAGAGGATAATCCTCATCCATAAATCTTCTTCTCATAACTTTTCCAAGTGCTACTACTTTACTCTTTTCAACCTTAGAAATATCAACAGCAAAATAAATATCATAATCTCTAGCAACTAATTCTCCTGTTGGTGGTGAATCTCTAAGAAATTCTCTTTCTCCTTCACAAACAGCAATAGGATACACTGCATCTTTAACATCTGGAATTTTTTCAACCTCTTCTATAGCTGTCTTCCTTATGTCTTTAAGAAGATCAGGTACAATCCTCTTATCATACATCGTCGGGTTGATTAGTATTCTGACTGAATATATACCAGGTGGCTTATCATAAAAAGGCTGTAATGTTATAACTCCTTCAGGCTTATCAACACCAAAAACTTGTTGTATCCCTTTGCATTTCAAACTTAAAAAATTAAATACAGGTATTTCTGATTTTCCATCATAAGATTCAAAATTAACTATTCCTTTTGCCAGCCAACAATCAATATTATGTTCATCTGCGATTCTATTAAGTTCTTCTCCAGAATACTGACAAACAGAATGAGACTTAATAACAGGAACCATACCAGAAAATATCTCCTGACATTCTTGATATGTTACATCATTCCATCTCGGTGTTTGAGCACAAACAACACTGACTCTACAATTAGATAAAAGAATATCAGCAGTTAATCTGTCAAACATTACTTCTCCTGCATTGTCAGGAATAATTCCTACATGTTTGCCTCTTGCATAACCTAAAAAAATACCAATATCATCAACAAGTAATTTTTCAGATGATAAAATCTCTTCAATATCTACTGTATCACCCCTATGATCTCCTGCATAATTGTCAACAAGATTATTTGCAAGTGCACACAATTTTAGATTTTCATGAATTAGAGGCGGATGATCAAATTCTTTAATAAATTCAGCAGCTCTTTCATTTGCTTCTTTTTTAGCTTCTTTTTCAGGATCTGCTTCAAGAATATTCCTCAGCTCTCGCTCTGAAAGGCATTGAGTACTGCCTGTTTTAACTATAGTCTTGTAAGAACCTGCAGATATAAAACCAGCCATGTGCCACATTAGAGGAAAAAGAACCTGAGCATGTGTTCTTATATTATCAGGGCTCATATCAATTGCATATTCAATAGCTTTATCCTCAAGTTTTACTCCTAATTTTTCAGCATATCTTGAAAAATGTTTTCTCCCACAATCTACACATTCCAAATTCCTTTGCATTGGTTTTGGCTGCATGCAGCTGATTTAATATGGGTAATTTATAAATCTTCTAGAAAATAAGCCCCTGACGAGAATTGAACTCGCGATCTTTACCTTTTTGTATAGAACGTACCAAGGTAACGCTTTACCACTAAGCTACAAGGGCAAAAAAGGTGCGAGGGCTGTCATTTCTAACAGCCTGCATCCGTTAGGATGCGAGGGAGGGGATTCGAACCCCCGAACACACTAAGTGACAGGATGTCTTCAAATGCTAATATCATCGGCATGAGCCTCAACACTTAAATTACTTAAGTCCTGCGCATTTGACCAGACTTTGCTACCCTCGCATATATCAGAAAAAGAAACAATTTCTTTTTAAATCTTACCCTTCTAAGGTCCATCTTTCAAATTCTACATAGAAATTCTCAGGGTCTCCAATGAATTCTCTTACTTGCTCTAAGGATTTTAAATGAAACTTCTCTTGCTCTAACAAAAACTCAAAGAATCTTTTTGCTTCATCTGTTTCAACTTTCTCAAGCTGTTCTTTGTAATAAGCAATGCTTTGCTTTTCTAATTCAATTCCAGTATCAAATGGTTTTAATTCAGCACCATATTCTTTTGCTCTCTGCTTAAATTCCTCTGTAACAGTTCCAAAAAACCTTTTTGGATCTAAAGTAACTTTTTTCAATTCAGAAAAATCAGCTTTTCCTTCAATATAGCCTTTAATTACTTGTTCATGTATGTGCTCATCCTTAGCAAGTCCATTAAAAGTATTCTTAACAAATTCATCTGAAGAATTCTCAGCAATATCTCTATAAATCTGTTCTCCTTTTTCTTCAAAATCAAGTGCATATTTTAATGCTTCAATTAATTCTTTATTCATAATCATCACAAATCAAATTAAACTATATAAAATTTACTTTATAGCTTCAACAAAAACCAATTGAGTTCTTTTAATTCTTTTTTTCTCAACTTTAACTTTAAAACCAATTTTCTCTAACAGTTTTTTTAATTCATCTGCCTTATATTGTTTCTTCTCTTGTCTTATATACAATTCTTCAAGCAGTTTGCCAGACTGAACTATTATCACTTTACCTTTTTTCTTCAAAACACTATAAATTTCCTTAAACACAGTCTCTAAATTCTTCAAATAATTAATAACAAAAACCATTGTAACAGTATCAAACACAGAATCCTTAAAAGGTAAGTTGCCTTTTTCTAAATCATAAACAAGTTTTCTCTTAAATTTAACAGCAGGCTCAACTGCTTTCAGCATCTCAGAAGAAATATCAACTAAAACAGAATCTTCAATGTAAGGATAAGAACCAGCACCAAGAGATAAATTCAATCCACCAAGTTTTATCCTCTTTAATAATTCTTTCCTAATAAATAATCTAACATGAACAGGAATCTTTGTTCTCCAGCTCAAAGATTCAATATCCCAAAACTTTACAGGTTTTTCAGGCCACCCTTTAAAAGAAGGTATTTTGTCTGCAATCTTTTTAGCTTCTTTTATCAATCTCTCTTTTTCAGAACCTTTTGCAAACTTTATCTTAACTAAATAACTCAAAAATTCATCTTTCATCTCATTTTCCTTCAAGAATTTCTCAACTGTTTTTGCATCAGAAGTTTCTCCAAATCTAGAAATAAATCTTTTTAATTTGCTGTCTAATCTTTTCTTTGTTACTTTTCTTTTAAACAATCTTCTCAAAAATGACATAACAATCCTAATTATCTATGTATATATTAATTTTTTGAAAACCTTTTTATAATAGCCTTCTTCTCAGTACCGAAAAAAAGAGAGTTCTGACAGGATTGAAATGGGAAGACATATAGATTTTGCAAATAGATTAAGAAAACAAGGAGTTGATTTAGAAGGAGTCATAGAAGGTTGTGAAGAAATAATATTAGATTATTCTTGGTCTGCTAAATTTGGTGAAGGATATGACCGCAGAAATTTTATAACCTTATATACAGTCGTAAAAGAAATTAAGCCAAAAAGCAAAAAAGGTCGTAAGAAAAAGACTAAAAAAGTCAAAGAAGATTATGAACTAAAAACTAGAAAGATTGCAAGAGTCTTTACAGAAGAAGGAATAAATGATCCTCGTCAAATAAAAAAAATTTTAGCAGATGCATATTCTTCATTATTAAGTGGATTAGCTATTTCAAAAAAACTCAAAGTAAGAGCCTATTATCTCAAAGGACATCCTAATGAACAAGAATTAGGTTATTTACAATAACATTTAAATAGAAAAAATAAATTAAAAATTCTATTGGGCCCATGGTCTAGCGGCTATGACATCTCGTTGACTTCGAGAAGATCCCCGGTTCAAATCCGGGTGGGCCCATTATTCTAAAAATTTATATAGTATAATTGACTTAATCTAATTATGACATTCAGATTTATCTCTTTATTTAGGAGAATTTTTAGAAAAAAACTAATAGAATCAGGAGAAACAGATATTCCTACAGATAAAGAAATTTGGGAAATTATAAAAGACTTAGATAAATTGTTCAAAAAAGAAAAAGGAGAAGAACATCTTTTTAGAGATGAAATATATTTTATTCAATCTCTTCATTATGATGTTGAAGTGTATTTACACAAAAGATTTCCAGAAAAAAAAGAAACAAAGACAATATTTAATAAGATTGAACAGCTAAGAGATCATTCAATAAACAAAGCACATAAATTTGGAAAAGTAAGAGAACTTATTTCAGATATTTATTCTAAAGCAAGATATTGCAAAAAATATGATCAATTCATAGAAGGACTAAGAAAAGAAACAGATCCAGAAAGCAAGAAAAAATATTTTAGATATTTGGAAATAATTATATCGACTATGGAAAAAGTTAGAGATGAAGAAGAAAAGTTAGAAGAAGCTATTAGTGCTTTGCAGGATAGTACAAAAGAGATGAGAGAAATAATTAAATCTATAACAGAAGCAAAAGAAGGCAGCCCTATATTTCTTGCCATGAGTATTCTAAAAAGTTTGAGGCGGCCGGCTTTATACCGAAAAATTACAGGAGACCTTAGAGATTTAGATTATAATTTAAGCAAGCAAGAAAAAAAAATCCCTGGAATAAGAAAAAATATAGAAATGCTTGAGGAAAGAGAGGAAAAGGTTCTTGAATTAATGAGAGCAGGATAATTCTCCACACCTTTTTAAATAACTTCTATTTAACCATCAAAATGGGACAACAGTATCGTGGGAGAGAAGTTATGAGAATTGTAGTGGATTTTGTAAATACATTAGGTCATCTGCCAGAAAACTGTCCAAATGATGAAACAGCTATGCTTCTGGCATCAATTAGAGATGATATAAAAAAGGCTTATTCTTTTCATACTAATACTAATATTGATGATATGCTTGATAGAGCTGAAACAAATTTAGAATCAGCTATTGCGCAAGGATTAACAGAACATGAAATTGAATTCTTAAGAGGCGTGAGAGGAGTAACAGCTGAAAGATGTTATCAGACAGGAAGAATACTTTCTAATGCTGACTTACTAATTATAAAAGATAGTGTTTATGATGATTATATTCACCTTGCTGATGCTGAGGCAGTAGCGATGACAGAACAAACTTATGCTGGACTGAGACAGGATGTCAAAGAAGCAGAAAAACTTGCTAAAAAACTTTTGAAAAAAGATTAGATTAAAAAAATTTATATATCAAAGATTTCTTAGATAATTTATGGGACTTAGACATTTTAAATTCATGCTGAAAAGGAAGTTTGAACAGAGAGGTGAAAAAGCACCTGGATATGAAGAGATTGATGAAATTATTGAGAAAGCTAACAAGCTGTTTATGTCAGGAAAAGAAAAAAAATTATTCTCGCGTGAAATAGAAAAAGTACAAGAACTTTGGGAGTTAGCAGCAAGAATCTATGAAAAGGAAAAAGAAAGAGAAGATTTCTGCTGGGTATTGCCTACATATGAAGCTGTATTCAGACATCTAAAAAATTTAACATATAATAAGATATATTTTCTGAGAAAACTCGGCGATATTGCTCTAACAATTGCTCATGAAGCAAGTAAACTTGAAGATTATGAAAAAAAGATAGACCGGTTTAAAAGAATAAAAGGAATTAAGCTTGCAAGAGTAGAAAAAATTAGAATTTCAAGAGTATTTGAAAGATTTCTTTCAGTGATGGATGATATTAAAGATCAAGAAAACGAGATAATAGCAGATGCAAACAGAGTAAGAGGTTATACCGAAGATATGCTTGATATTTTTCAAGGTGGAAAGAGATTCAGGCAAAAGAAAGTTGAACCAGCATATACTCTACCAGAATTAATAAGATATGTTGAGAACTGGTATCCTGGGCGTAGTGAACAAAGAGGATACGAAGATATATGGGATGACTTTAAAAAAATTAGAGCAGGAATGCATGAATTGAAATCTATTTTAGTTAAAGAAATAAGCCCTATGCGCAATATCAGATTTAGAATTTCACGTCTAAAAAGAAAAGAAACTAAAATTGTAAAACTTACAGGCAGAAGAGTGAGAAAAGCAAAGAGAATGGCTGCTTAAATTTTGCACACCTTTTTAAATAACTTCTATTTTTTGTCTTTAAGATGGGACAACACTATATTAGCAGAGGGATTATAGAACCTGTAACATTTTTTGTTAATAGTTTAGGAAGATTACCAGAAGGAAGTTCTAGTTCAGATTATAAAAACAGTGATGAAAGATTTAATGCAAAACTAAGAGAAGATGTTAGAAAAGTAACTGATTTTCATCCTCAAGTAGATCCTCAACTTACAGATATTACTCTAGAACAAGCTATTGCATTTGGTTTAGACCAAGATTTAATTGAATTTTTTAAAGGAGTTAAAGGCATTACTGCAGAAAGATGCTATCAGATCATGCAGCAAGAAGGAATTAGTTTACCAGATTTATCTGACCCAAGAATTCTTGAAGTTAATGAAGGGGTTCATACTGATTATGTTGATAATTTTCCTTTTTCTGATGAAGCAGCAGATAGGCGTACAGAAAGAGCATATGAGCCATTAAGAAAAGGTGTAAAAGCTGTTATAGAATTTGCAAAATCTTTATTAGAATAAACCAATAATTTTATATACTCTAATTCTTAATTTAAATACAAAGAGGCAACGGCAAAACATGTTTTGCCTGGTCTTTTTTTTGTAAACAAAAAAAGGTGTTTAAAATAGACTTCAAAGAATATAGAAAATATATTATACTTGCTTTGATGGTTCTTCTTGCCTACTTTGCTTACTTAGTTGTTAAACCACTCATTGTCCCAATTCTATCAGGGGGTGTATTAGCATATATTTTCTATCCTGTCTATAAGATAATAAAAAGACTGCTAAGATTTAAAACATTATCAGCAGGGCTAATGTCTCTTATAATTATTCTCTTAATAGCAATACCTGGTTTTTTCCTGTTAAACGCTATTTCAAAAGAAACTTATGAAGCATATATCATTGGAAAACAAAAAATAGGAACAGGAATCATAACAGAATGTGCAGATAAAACAAATGCTCTCTGTAATATGGTAAACTCAATTAAGCAAACTACAGCAAATCCAGAATATAAATTCTATCTTGAACAAGGGCTTGGAAAACTAACATCAACTTTAACTGAAAAAATAACAGGTTTTCTTTTGACAATTCCAAAAAGATTATTAGAATTATTCATTGCTTTCTTTGTAATGTATTATTTGTTCAAAGACGGAGATAAAATAGTGCATAAAATAAAAAATATATTTCCAGTAGATAGAGCTCATCAAGAGATGATAATAAATCAAAGCAAAAAAATAACCTATGGAGTTATATTTGGAGTAATATTAGTTGCTTTAATACAAGGAACAGTTGGAGCATTAGGATTCTATATATTTGGAATATCTACCCCTTTAATCTGGGGAATTTTCATGGCTTTTACTGCTCTAATACCCATAATAGGAACAGCACTTATCTGGCTGCCAGCTGCATTATTATTTATACTTAGAGGAGTATTAGCATCAGAATCAATTTTAATTTGGAAAGGGATTGGTTTGATTATATATGGTGTTGTTATCATTTCAGCAATAGACAATGTAGTTAAACCAAAAATAATATCTACAAAAACAAAAGTGCATCCAATCATAATATTGATTGGAGTAATAGGTGGTATTGCTTTGCTTGGTTTCATTGGTGCAATAATTGGTCCATTAATACTTTCTTTGTTACTCACAGTAATAGAGATATACAAAGATGGACATAGAAGCTAAAGACAATGAAGCTAAAAGTTAAAGACAATGAAAATCATAGATTTTCAAGCCTTAAACTTTCTAATTGATAAAAATGAAATTAAAAGTTAAAGACATGGACATAGCAACAGGCAGTACTTTAGTAGCTATTCTAAATGAAGAAGATGCTCATAAATTAGATCTCCATCATGAAGACAGAATAAAATTAAAATTCAAGACAAGAGAAACAACAGCTGTTATAGATATTGCCCAAGGAAAAAAATCAGTTCCTCCTGGACAAATTGGCTTATTTGAAGAAGTTCTTAAAAAATTAAACATTAAACAAGGAAATATTATTGAAATAGACCTAGCTGAAAAACCAGCTTCAGTTTATTATATCAAAGATAAAATTGAAGGAAAACACCTAAAAAAAGAAGAAATTGATTCTATTGTAAAAGATATTGTATCTGGTAAATTAAGTGCTATAGAGCTGACTTATTTTATTGGCGCATGTTATACAAAAGGAATGAATACAGAAGAAACAATAGCACTTACAAAATCTATTGTCAAAAATGGCACTCAACTAAAATTAGATAAACGCCCTATATTAGATAAGCATTGTTCTGGAGGAGTTCCAGGAAACAGAACAACAATGCTTGTAGTTCCAATTGTTGCTGCTGCAGGATTTACAATACCAAAAACAAGCAGCAGGTCAATAACATCTCCAGCAGGAACAGCAGACACAATGGAAGTATTTGCACCTGTTGCTTTATCAGTAGAACAGATGAAACATGTTGTCAAAAAAACAAATGGATGTATTATATGGGGTGGAGGAGTTAATCTAGCAGCTGCTGATGATAAGTTAATAAGATTAAGGCATCCATTGAGCCTTGACCCAGAAGGAATGCTGCTGTCATCAATACTAGCAAAAAAAGCAGCAGTCAATGCAACACATGTTCTGATTGATATACCAATAGGGAGAGATACTAAAATCAAAACAAGAAGCCATGCACTAAAGCTCAAAAAATCATTTAAAAAAATTGGAAAAAAACTCGGAATGAAAATAAGGGTTGTAATTACACTTGGATCTGAGCCAATTGGCAATGGCATAGGCCCTGCATTAGAAGCTAAAGATATTCTCTATATTTTAACCAGAGATGAAAAAAGACCTATTGATTTAGAAAGAAAATGCATCCTTATAGCATCACAACTCTTGCAAATGGTTGGAGTAAGAAATGCAAGAAAAAAAGTCATTAAAATACTAGAATCTGGCAAAGCTTATGAAAAAATGAAAGAAATAATTAAAGCGCAAGGAGGAAATCCTAACATTAAACCAGACCAAATACATGTTGGTGAGCATTCTTATACATTTAAATCACCAAAATCAGGAATAATATCAGATATTGATAATTTTACTATTAATAAAATTGCAAGAATAGCAGGAGCACCAAAAGACAAAGGTTCAGGAATCTATATCTACAGACACCAAGGAGACTTTGTAAAAAAAGGAGATAAAATAATGACAATTTATGCAGAAAATAAAATAAAGTTAAATTATGCCCTTAATATTCTAAGAAAAATCGGCGGCATTGTAATAGACCATACATTAGTCACACAATAAAACACAAATTATACTAATATCTCCAAAAAATCCAAATTATAAAAAGAATTATCAATAAAATTATAACAACTGCTATTACTGATGGATGTTCTTTTCCTTTTTTAAAATATTCTTCTAAAGTAGGTGATTCTATATCCATAATAAACGCCGCAGCCCGGACTTTCAATGCGAAGCATTGAACTCTTCGCTAAATTTGAACCGGGATACGCCGAAGCGAACGGGCTCTCAAGGCCCGCGCAATACCAGGTTATGCGACTGCGGCATAAGGATAGTATTTTAAATAGAACTTTATAAAGGTTTTGAAACGATTCAAAGCCCAGAAAATCTTGATTTTTGTGGTTTTTCTTTAATTATCAAGAATTATTTTTTCTTCTTAACTGGAGGCATTAATACAGGAATTCCTTCTTTGATAGGATAAGTATGATCACATCTTTTGCAGTAAAGTCCTTTCTTATTTTTAGTATATTCCAAGCTTTTTTTGCAGACAGGACAAGCTAGAATTTTATACAAAGCTTCAGGCAATGGGTCTTTATCTACCATTGGATAATTAAATGCTCGTCAAACTTTAAAAAGTTTTCTATATACTCATGTTTAATAGAAACCTTTATAAACAAGTTGCGTATATCATTTAAAAAGTTAACGTACTTATGTTTCAATAATGAATGTGGGGGCACATAATTTTTCAAAAATAAGGGCTTTAGATAGAGCTCTTTAACGGGGGTTGTTTATATGCCAGAACTTGTAAAAAAATGTCCTGAATGCGCTGGAATTAACTTATTCTGGAATAGAGATAAGGGTGAGATCATCTGTAAAGACTGCGGTCTAGTTATAGAAGATAAGATGGTTGATTTCACGCAAGAATGGAGAGAATTTGAATCTGATTCTGCTCAAAAATTAAGGAGAACAGGAGCTCCTATGACTTACACTCAATATGACCAAGGCCTAGGAACAGAAGTAGGCCAAAAAGGAGATTTATTAAAATTAGGCGGAAAAGACAGAAACAAATTCTTTAGATTAAGAAAATGGCAGTATAGGATTTCTACAGCTATTGAAAGAAACCTAAAACTAGCTTTAGCAGAATTAAAAAGAGTCTCTTCATATTTAAAATTACCAAAATCAGTTGAAGAAGAAGCAGCTAGAATATACACATTAGCAGTTCAAAGAGGATTAGTAAGAGGCAGATCTATGGAATCAGTAGTTTCAGGAGCATTATATGCAGCTTGCAGAAGACATGATGTTCCAAGAACACTAGATGAATTATCAGAAGCATCTGGAATAGAAAAGAAAGAAATAGGAAGAACATATAGATTTGTAACAAGAGAATTAGGGATTTCAATTCTACCATCAAATCCAGCAGATTATATTGCAAGATTTTCATCTGCATTAAAACTATCAGCAGAAACACAAAGTAAAAGCATCGAAATATTGGAAAAAGCTCAAAAAGAAGAATTAACTTCTGGAAGAGGCCCAACAGGAATAGCAGCTGCAGCCTTATATGTTGCTGCATTAATCCATGCAGAAAAAAGAACGCAAAGAGAAGTAGCAGATGTTGCAGGAGTCACAGAAGTCACTATAAGAAATAGGTATAAAGAATTACTAGATGAACTAGATTTAGAGAAAGATATAAAGAAAACTAAAAAGAGAAAAGGAAAGAGAAAGGTTTAAAAATAACCTCCTTTTCTGTTTAAAAAAGAGTTCTGTTTAGATATTTAGTAGTTAAAATGGCATTAATAGCAATAACTTCAGATATTCATGGAAATTTGCCTGCTTTGCTTAGGGCTCTGCATGAAATTCATTATGTAAGAGGAATACCTTATTCTAATATTCGTGATTTAGGTGACAATGTAGGCTATGGTCCATTTCCAAATGAATGTACTGAAATATTAAAATTATTAGGAATTCCATCATTAATGGGAAACCATGATAAAGCTGGTGCAAATGATTCTTTTGATACGAGAGATTGGAATGGAGCAGCAGAAACAGCTATTAAATATGCAAGAAATGAATTAACACAGCAAAACAAAGATTATCTCGATGCAAAACCATATACATTCGGAGAGAATCCAGAATTAGATGCTCAGCTTGGATTTGAATGTGCTCATAGTTCTCTATTAAGACCAGAAGATTTTTGTTATATTGAAGAAGGACCTGATGGATATAGAGTATCTGCAGTAGACACATATGCAGCAATGAACGCACCTGTTTTATTTGTAGGCCATTCTCATGTTCCAGGAATAATGAAACAAAATACAAAAGTTCTTGAAGGATATGAACTAATAGATACTTCTGAAGGAGTTCGGGAATTAGATCCAAATGTAAGGCATATAGTTAATGTTTGTTCAGTTGGACAGCCAAGAGCGCGTAATCGTAAGATTATAGACCCTAGAACTTGTTTTGTTATATATAATACAGATGTAACACCAGCAACAGTAGAATATGTAAGGCTTCATTATAGCCTAGAAAAAATCATGCAAGCTACAAGAGAAGCATACACTATAAAAATTAAAGAAGTAAATAAAGAATTAGCAAGCGAAGGAAGAAATCAACTTCCAGAAAAATTTGCAGGAAAGTTAGTAGAAACAGTTGGAGATCTCCTAGCAGAAAGATTAGCAGTAGGTAGATAACTTCTTTTTAAAGTCAACAACCTTTCCCTTCTTAACAATAACACCTTCTTTTTTCAGCAAAGCAATCTTCTTCTTAACACCGCGAGAATAACCGCCAATAATTCCATCAGAACAAACAACCCTGTGACATGGAATAACAACAGGAAACTTGTTATCATGTAAAGCTCTCCCAACTGCTCTGTAAACCTGCCCTTTTCTTTTCAAAGCCTTTCCAATAGCTTTGTAAGTTGTAACTTTACCGCGAGGAATCTTCTTAACTAAAGATAGAACTTTATCACTAAAATTCATTTTATATTTTTCTTCATTCCTCGCTTATACTTCTTAGCCATTCCTAGAATTTTTTCTCTTGATTTAACCCACCAGCCTTGAAAGTTCTTAAAACCTTTTTCTCCTAAAATATCCATCACAGGCTTGCTAGAAACAAACTGCAAAAACTGAGTAACGTTTTTAGGTTTTTTAGAAGAATGAACTCTTTCAAAATCAATAAGAGCAGGAACATTATTCTTCTGAACAAGTATATGCTTCAAAGGATGATGCATCTCTTCTTTGTTTACCCCAATCTGATCTAAAGTATAACATTGTTTTAACACATCAACCAAAACTTTTCTTATATCTTCTTTGCTTGCTTTCTTCAAATAATCCATTATAAGTTCTCCTTCAACAAAATAATAAACTAAATAATCATCTTCTGAATAAATAAAATTAGGGCCAATTCCTTTTCTGTTCAAAAACTTCAGCCACCTTGCTTCATTTTCCATCCTTCCAACAGCTTCACTTTCTTCTTTTTTTTTCTTTATAGCAACCTTTTTCCCATCATAAATTCCAGTATAAACAATTCCTCTATGTCCTTTAGCTAATTTTTTAACATTTGTTATACCTCTAAATTCAAGTTTCTTCAAAAAAGCATTTTTCTCAACCAAATAAACAAATAAAGTTTCAAAATCATAAGTTTCTTCACTTAACTTCTGATAACTAAAAGCAAGATTATCAAGTATAGAATGAACTTTATCAACACCAGTTAATGTGCTAAAAAGAACAAGAATTTTTCCATCTAGCTCTAAATACTCTGAAACCTCAGAAAAAAATCTCTCCAAAACTTCATAACCTTTTTTTCCACCACTAACTTGTAACTTAACCTCTTCATCTTCACCTTTTTCCTCAGGCAGATAAGGAGGATTGAATATTATCAAATCAAATTTATCAGGATTTTCCTTAAAATAAGAAAACAAATCAGAATTGACAAACTTAATGTTCTTAAGCTCCATATTAGCAGCTTTTTTCTTTGCATAATCTAAAGCATTGTTATTAACATCACAGCCAACAACATAATCAGCTTTCTGGCTAGCTTCTATTGCTAAAACACCAGTGCCAGTGCCAATATCAAGAACTCTACCTTTAGCAAATCTTTTAACCTCTTTTTCAATCATAAAAGTGTCCTCTCTAGGTTCATAAATCTCTGGCATGAATAAATATAGATATAACATCTATTTAATTGTTTCTTTCTTCCATGTCCCTAACTTAAACCATATTACTGATATAACAGTTGAAATCAGAGTTGATAACGCAATACCAATCCAAACTCCTTTAAGCCCATATCCTAAAACAAAAGCAAATAACAATGCAAGAGGAATTCCAAGAATAAATAACCTTACAACAGTCATAATTAATGTAGGCGTTGCGTATCCTGCTCCTTGAAATGCACTTCCAATAGTTATGCTTACTGCAACAAAAATATAAGCTAAACTTAAAATCCTAAGAAAATCAACACCATAACCAATTAATTCTGGATCACTGCTAAATATTCTAAAAAAGAAATGAGGAAAAATAAAGAATAATAATGCAATTACAGTAACAATTAAAACAGATATTTTAGCTGCACTCCATACTGTTCTTTCTGCTCTGTCAAATTTCTTAGCTCCAACATTTTGGCCTACAATTGTGATAACTGAAGCTGCAATAGCGAGCACAGGCAGGATTACAAAACTTTCAAGCCTGAATCCAATACCATAAGCAGCAATAGCAATGCTTCCAAAAACAGCAATTATTCTAGTAAATATCATCAATGCAAAACTCATAAGGCTTTGATGAATAGAGCTTGGTATTCCAACTCTTAATATTTCTTTTACAAAAAATGGTTTAAACTTAAAGTTCCTTGGCTTTATACTTACTTTAGTCTTTGGACTAAATATAAACCACATCATAATAACTGCAGCAAAAAACCTGCTTATTACTGTTGCTAAAGCAGCTCCATCAATGCCTAACTCAGGAAATATCCATACACCAAATATCAATAAAGGATCTAGAATAATATTCAGAACAGTCGCAGATACCATTCCAATCATTGGGGCTTTCATATTACCAAGTCCACGTAAAATACTGGTTGCTGTAAGGCTTATAAACATGAAAATATTGAACCCAAATATCCATCTGCTATACCTGACAGATAAATTTACTATATCAGGTGCAGCTCCCATTAAAACATAAAGCTTATCTGCAAATAACAATCCTAGAACAGCAAAGATAATTGATATTACTAATGCAATAATAAATGAGTGCTCAGCTGCATTATCAGCTTCTTTAATTTTTTTAGCTCCGATATACCTTGCAATAAGAGAAGTAGTCCCGATACCTAATCCACCGCCAAGTGCAAACATTAAAAATACAATTGGAAACACAACAGAAACAGCAGCAATAGCTTCTGGTCCAATTCTACCAACAAATATTGTATCAACTATATTAAACCCAACATGCAATAACATAGCAATCATAGTAGGCCATGACAATGTAAGAATATTCCTAACAATGCTTCCAGAAGTTAAATCTCTCATAAAAAATAAAATAAAGAAGTCTTATTTAAGGGTTTCTAACTAATCTCTTCTAATATCTTCTTAGCAGCTTCTACTTTATCATCTGCATTTCTTATAGGCCTTCCAATAACTAAGTAATCAGCTCCTGCTTCAACTGCATCTTTTGGAGTTGTTATTCTTTTTTGATCATCAGTAGCAGACCATGCTGGCCTTATCCCTGGTGTTACAATAACAAAATCATTTCCACAAGCCTCCCTTATAGCTTTAATCTCTTTAGGAGAGCAAACAACACCATCTAAACCAGCTTTTTTAGCTAATAAAGCCAAATGAATAACTTGTGCTTCAACTTCTCCACTAACATTTAACTCACTATTCAAAGCATCTTGATCTATGCTTGTTAAAACAGTAACACCTAAAACAATTGGTTTTTTAATATCTAAACTCTCTGCAGTTTCTTTCACTGCTTCTGCAGCAGCTTTCATCATTTCAAGACCGCCTGTTGCATGAATATTAAACATAAAAACTCCCATTTTTGTTGCAGCTTTTGCATAATTTGCAACAGTATTAGGAATATCATGGTATTTCAAGTCAAGAAATACTTTTCCTCCATTATCAACAATTTCTTTTACTATTTTAGGCCCTGCTTCGTTAAACAAAGAATTAATTTTGAAAACACCAACATAATCGTGCAGTTCTTTAACTAATGCCCTTGCTTTTTCAGCACTATCAACATCTAATGCCAAACAAATTTTATCTTTTGTTTCCATCATCATCTCTTTATTAATTGGATTATTTAAATATTACTCAAACAATGCACTCTAACTTCAAGTTTTCTGCCATCTGCTACACTGCTGCCTATATTTTCTTCTATCATTAACTGTTTTATTCCTGCAGACCTTATTTTTCTTATAGCTTTTGCCAGCTGTCTTGTATGAGCAGGATTGTTTACAGTATAAAGAAAAGCTATTGAGGATTTTTTACCTTTAGATATTGGCTTGACAACAAAATCTTCTAAGCCATTTTCTCTTACTGTTTCTAGCACATCTTCTGCAGTTGCTGTGCTATCTATAACATAAGATTTTGGTGCATGTATTCTTTCTGGCAAAGTTAATTCTGCTAAAATCTTAAGAATATTCTCCTTGCTATAGACAGGAATACTACTAACATCATCTATTAAAGGTATATTAGTAGCAAATGGTCTTCTAAAACATCTTATATATCCTGTATCAGGCATTTCTCCTTGTAATTGCTCTTTTGTTATAGTATGAGATTTTAAACCATAACACTCCAAAATAATATTTGATAAAATCTGGAATTCATAACCAAGATCTTTGAGCATAGCTTCGTCCTCAGCTACTAGAACAACTTGTTTAACATCAGCTAGATAGGCAATAACCCTCTCTACATATTTTTTTAAATTATCACCTTCGCCCAAACCTGCAAATTGATAGACTGCGTCAGATACTCCTAAAGAAGTATTTGATTCACCAACATCAACAATATATGCAGTGTTTTTATCTACGACAATGTAATCTAATCTTGTTAATATCTTTGACCCTTTTACTCTTTTTCTGATAGCTTCGTGTGTATTTCTTGCTACATTTGCCATATCATCATAAAGCTTTTGTGGCAGAGTTACAACATATCCTAATGGAACTTGAATCTCAACTCCTTGTATTTCAATAGTTTCAACATCTCTTGTAGAAATACGCCTACAAGTTATATCTTCACCTTCTGCATGCCAACAACCCCAGTCCATAATACTTGAGCCACCAGCTCGAAAAACAGCACTTTTTGTAGCCTCAGAAAGATAATCAAATTCACCATTGCTTGCTATTACTCCTTTCTCAAACATCTGTCTTATTTTTCTTTCAGAAGTTCTGCCTTTCAAAAACTTTTCAAAGAATTCCTTATCTGATTTGAATAATTCAACTAATTGATCTCTTGTTTCAACAGTTTTAAGCAAATCCCAATATCTATATGGTAATTTCTGAGTTTTAACAATGCCATAATCTGCTACTATAATTGATATAACCCCCTGACACTCTCACACATTCACCTCAGATATTTTTTGAATTAATTTTTTAGGATCAGATTCATAAATCACAACACCTTTTGTTGATTTCTTCAATCTCTCTATAATACCTTTGACCATATCTGCAACTCCTCCTGTTTCTGTAAGCACTCCAATAATTTTACCAGAATCATAAGCAATAGTAAATTCATTTAATGTGCCCATTCTTCCAGATATAAAAACAGAAGCATCAGAAGTTTCAACAGAAATAACATTTCTTCCTTTTTTGCTTAATCCTGTAAATATAATCTTATCAGCAGCATCCTCTGGAAATCCATGTGCATTCTTGTGATCTTCTAAATCTTTTCCAGGACTATATCCAATTGATTTTCCTCCTGCAGAACGAGCACCTTTAACAGCTTCATAAGGCAGACCAGTGCATGCTCCTGTAACAACTATGTGCCCATTTAATGCAATCTGCTTTCCAATTTCTCTTGCTTTTGGAATAACAGAATCAACAACTCCAGCAGCAGAACCATAAACACCTATTTTCATTCTTTAGACCCATACTTTTCTCTATATTCTTTAATCTTTTTCATCATTTCATCATCAATATGGATTTTTCCTTCAACTTCTTTATTATAAAGGATTTCAATTATATCATTAAGATTCACAATAGCAGTTATTGGGATTTGTAAATCTTCTTCTACTTGTTTTATTGCACTTTTTTCACTAGTTCCTTTTTCCATTCTGTCAACACTTACAATTATACCTGTAATTTTAGGAGAACCATAGTCTTTTAAGAATTCAATAGTCTCTCTTATTGAAGTGCCTGCAGTTATAACATCATCAACAAGAACAAGTTTTGAATCACTGTTAAGTTTCATGCCAATTATGTTATCTTTCATTGCATAATCTTTTAGTTTTTTTCTATTAAATGAATAGCCTTTGTTTACACCTAGTTTACTTAATGCAATAGCAGTTGTTGTGCATAAAGGGATTCCTTTATAGGCTGGACCATACACAGTGTCAAAACCATCTCCAAAATTAACTTTTATTGCTTGAGCATAATATTCTCCTAATTTTGATATCTTATCTCCATCAGAAAATAGACCAGTATTGATAAAGAAAGGAGCAACTCTTCCGCTCTTTAAAGTAAACTCTCCAAATTTCAAAGCACCTGCTTTGACTAGAAATTTAATAAAATCCTCTTTGTATTTTTCCATAAAAATCCCCTTGTAATTTTTGTTGGATCTGCTCTTTTAATAATTTTTCTATTAAACAATAATTTTCCTATCTTCCATAACAATCCTGCCATTAACAATAGTCATAACAGGAATTCCTTTCAGTTTCCAGCCATGAAATGGTGTGTTTCTTCCTTTTGATTCAAATTCTTCTTTATCAATAACTTCTTGTTTTTTCAAATCTATAATAGTTACATCTGCAATCGCTCCTTTGCTTAAAGTTCCTCTGTCAAGTTTTAATATTCTTGATGGATTTAAGCTCATCATCTTCACCATCTGTTTCAGATTTATCACTTTCTTATTAATCAACTTATCCACAACTAAAGGAACAGCTGTTTCTAAGCCAACAATTCCATTTTCACAGTGGTCAAACTCAAGATATTTCTCAACAAGTGTATGCGGAGCATGGTCTGTTGTTATGCAGTCAATAACTCCTGCTTTCAAAGCTTTCTTAACAGCAGTTACATGCTCTTGCGGCCTTAATGGAGGATTCATCTTTGTATTCGGATTGTATCCAACAACAGCTTCATCTGTTAATGTGAAATAATGAGGACAAGTATCACAGCTTATCTTTGCTCTTCTTTTTTTCGCAGCTTTAATAAGCTCTAATGCAATCCTTGAATTCACATGTGTAAAATGAACAGGTGTATCAGTCATCTCACTTAACAAAATCTCTCTTGAAATTATAATCTCTTCTGTTGCAGCAGGCTTTCCTGCTAATCCTAGTCTTGTTGAAACTCTTCCTTCATGCATACTCCACCCATCTGCCAGGTTTTTATCTTCAGAATGAGATATATATGGAATCTTCCACATCTTTAAGTATTCTAAAGCCCTTCTCATAACTCCTGCGTTATGAACTGCTCTGCCATCATCACTCACAGCAACTGCTCCTGCTTTAACTAAATCACCAATCTGAGCAAGCTCTTTTCCTTCGCCTCCTTTTGTTATATTGCCAACAGCACAAACATTGACAACTCCTTCTTTTCTTGCTTTTTCATATACATAACTTATTACAGTTTGGTCATCTCCAACAGGAGTTGTGTTTGGCATTCCAATTATTGTTGTAAATCCACCGCGAGCAGCTGCTCTAGTGCATGTCGCTATTGTTTCTTTATCTTCTCTTCCAGGCTCTCTTAGATGAACATGCATATCAACGAATCCAGGGCATACAATCTTTCCAGAAGCATCAACCACTTCAGCTCCTACTGCTTTAATATTCCTGGCAACATTTATTATCCTCCCATTATCAACCAAAATATCTCTTTTTCCATCTATCTTATTAGCAGGATCAACCACATGTCCGTTTTTAATTATGAGTTTCATTTTCTCACCCCGCTTAACTGTTTCTGCCCTGTTTCTTTTCCAGGCTCTCCTTTAACAAGCAAGTAAAGCAGTGCAAGCCTAACACAAAACCCATTAGTAACTTGCTCTTCAACTCTTGACTGAGGTCCTTCCATAACTTCTGTCCTTAAATCAACTTCACGATTTATAGGTCCTGGATGCATTACAATAGCATCTGGTTTTGCAAGTTTTAATCTATCTGGATTTATTACATATTTTTTTGAATATTCTCTTACTGTTGGTATAAAAGCTGCAGCAGCTCTCTCCAACTGAACCCTTAATGCATAAATAACATCAACACCTTTTATTGCTTCATCTAAATCATGATACACCTTGCATCCAAATTCTTCCTCTAGCCCTTTAGGTATCATAGTAGGAGGACCGCATACTCTTACTTCAGCTGCTTCCATTTTTTTAAGTCCTCTTAACAAAGAACCAGCAACTCTTGAATGCAGTATATCTCCAACAAGAACTAATTTAATTCCCTTAATTCCTCCTTTTGCTTCATCAATTGTATAAAGGTCAAGAAGACATTGTGTTGGATGTTCATGCCACCCATCACCTGCATTTATTACAGGGCAGTTGATTTCTTTGGCTATCATCTGAGGAGTTCCTGCACAGCCGTGTCTTAAGATTATAATATCTGCATTCATTGCATTCAATGTTCTTGCTGTGTCCATCAAAGTTTCTCCTTTTTTTGCCATTGAGATTGAACTTCCTGTTACATTAACAGTATCTGCATTAAGATGTTTTCCTGCAATCTCAAAACTTATTCTTGTCCTTGTTGAATCTTCAAAAAAGAAATTTACCTGAAACTTTCCTTTGAGCATAGGTATTTTTTTGTTCGGTCTTTGGATAAATTCTTTTTTAAAAGGATACGCCACTCTAAATATAAGCTCTATATCTTCTTTTGATAATTCATCAATAGAAACTATATTTTTTGTTGAAAGCTCTTTGCCTCCTTTCATACTCAAGAGAATATTTTCAAACTCCTCATTTCTTGAGTTAAGTTCAGTGTACATCTGTTTATAATTAATTACCATTTTTTTCACCCCACCTAATTATGATTAAATACAAACCTTTTTTCCTGATTTTTCTCTTTTATATTTGCCAAACTCAGGCATTTCTTTTACAACATGTCCTGGAAAAACAGGTCCATCTCTGCATACTGTTTCCCCAGAATGATCAATGCAGCATTGTCCGCAAACACCAATGCCGCATTTCATATATCTTTCTAAACTTACTTCACATTGAACATTAAATTTAGCACAAATATTAACAACAAATTTCATCATTACTTCAGGACCGCAGGCATAAACTATATCAACTCGATTCTTTTTTAAAAAATCTTCTAAAAGCTGTGTTGTAAAACCTTTAAATCCATAACTTCCATCATCTGTTGCAAAATAAGTTTTTATCCCGCTTAACCTCATTCTTTTTTCAAATAACAAATAATCTTTATTCCTAGCACCAATAATAAAATGAACATCTGCTCTTCTTTTCTTTAATTCATCAGCTAAAAAACCTAAAGGAGCTGTTCCACAGCCGCCTCCAACTAAAACAACTCTTTTGCCTTTCAAACTAAAACCTTTTCCATATGGTCCTCTTATTCCCATCTTATCTCCTTTTTCTAATTTAAATAATTCTGAAGTAAATTTTCCAACTTTGAATACAGTAATTCCAAATCTCGAAGAGTCTTGAAAAGATATAGAAAAAGGTTTTTCATCTAATCTTGGAATCCAAGCCATAACAAATTGTCCTGGCTTTGCTTTTAATTCATATCTAAAAATAAAAGTCTTAAAATCTTCTGCCTCTTCAACAACTTTTTCTATTTCCAACATTTCTGGCTGTTCCATCATTTATGAGCCATCCCAATTATTTCCTTTAATTTATTATATCCATTTTTTTCCATAAATTCTTCAATTTCTTCAGAAACTTTTCTAAACACATCAACTCCCCTATAATAAACACCTGTTCCAATTCCAACAGCACTTGCACCAGCCATAAACATTTCTATTGCATCTCTGCCGTATGTTACTCCTCCTGTGCCTATTATTGGAATCTTAACAGTTGAATAAATATCATAAACACATCTCACTGCAATAGGTTTTATCGCTGGTCCTGAAACACCTCCTGCTTTATTAGCAAGAATTGGTTTTGCTGTTTCTAAGTTAATAACCATTCCAGGTCCAAGTGTATTGATAGCAGAAATTGCATCTGCTCCTGCTTTTTCAACAGCTTTTGCAATCAGTTTAATATTAGAAACATTAGGGCTTAACTTAACAATAACTGGGATTGAAGTATTTTTCTTAACAATTTTTGTTACCTTTGCAGAAACATCAGGGTCTGTTCCAAATGGTTTTCCAAATTCAGCTTCAACATTAGGGCAGGAAATGTTAACTTCAATAAAATTTGGTTTTGCTTTTGATATCTCTTTAGCAACAACTCCAAACTCCTTTACATTAGAAGCAAATATACTTGCTATAACAGGACTTTCAGAATTCTCAACAGCATATTTTATCTCTTCCACACTTTCCTCAATCCCTTGTCCAGATAACCCTACTGCATTAATAAAACCCTTTTCCCACTCAATGAAAACAGGATTTGGATGGCCTTTTCTTTCTTCTAATCCAATTGATTTAGAAGTAACTGCCCCTGCTCCATGATTTAAAACATTAACTAAAGAAGCCCCTGTTGTTCCCAGAATACCAGAAGCTAGTATTGTTGGATTCTCTAATCTAATCCCGCATAATATTGTTGAAATATCCACTATTGCCCCCATTATAATTTTTTGTCTTAGGTTTTATATATTTTATTCAAATTTCGTCGTCGTTAATGTGGGACAAATCTACTTTTTCCCAGTCTCAATAAATTTAGCAGTATCTACTCTTCCTTGTTCAACAGCAAGAGTCTTAAACATGTCAACATCAGTCATAGCATAAACATCCATTTCATCACTCAGTCTTTCTCTGCCACCTTCTAATCTATCCATAAGAACAAGACAATGGCTTAAATTTGCTCCTGCTCCTTTTATTACATTTCCTAATGCTCTTTTATGATCTCCTTCTTTAAGAACATCCTCTAACAAAAGAACATTCTTTCCACTAATATCTTGGCTGTCAGTAACATAACCATCACTAGTCTCTCTTATTACCATTGAGTCTACTCCTAATCTATTAGCAACAGATGCTGCTAATTCACCCATCCTTACACTATCTTCTGGTGGAATTCCTGCTGTCTCTCTTCCTGCTATAATATCAGGACTAAATCCCTTAAGAGTTATGTAAGCTGCAATTAATCCTTCAAGAATCAGCTGGCTTCTGGCATAATTTACTAATTCTGAAGTCTTAAAATAAAATGGAAAATGTATTCCATCTTCTGTTGAAACAGATTCATAATCAACAAACGCATCAAATACATTCAAATAAAGAGCAGAAGTCATTCTTGAAATCGCTGTAATTAATCCTTCTGACTCAGTACCTCTGAAAGTATCCATATCCATTAAAGCAACAATAGGAAGTTCTGTTTTTACATCTTCTTTTCTTCTATCAGCAAGAACAAGGCATCTTTCTGGCTCGCTTCTTGAATAATTTAATGTTTTTGTAAGTGCATTTTTATGAGTTCCATCAACAACAACATCTTCTAATAAAAGAACTCTTTTTTTCTTAGAATAATCATCTCCTATTGTTGTTACTTTGCCTTCTTCATCTCTTACAACATAGCCTGTTTTTTTCATCCATTCTGGATCTCCTTCTCTCCACTCAGTTATTCTTGCAGATTCTAATCCTAATCTCTCACTAATTTGTTTTGCAAGTTCATACATTCTTACATCTGTTTTCCCTTCAATTCCAACTATTTCCCTGCTTGCAATAACATCTGGATTAAATTTCAAGATTTTAGAAGCAATCAAACCTTCTAAAATATATTTAGTTGCTTGGTCTTCTATTAATTTAGCTGTTCTAAAATAATAAGGAGTTTTTTCTCCATTTTGTAATGTTAAGTCGTCTCCTTCAACAAAAGCTCCTGGAGAATTCAAATAAAGAGCAGCAACTAATCTAGGAATAGGTCTGTCAATATCATGCGCTGAATCATCTAAAAAATAATTCAGATCTGTTATACCATCATATCCTTTTTCAGCAAATATTACTTCTTGATCTACTACTAAAGGTCTAGAATCTCCTGTGTCAGGCATTCCTTGATTATACTTCATATCAACTAAACACACTCTCGGAGGTTTATCAGAGACTTCTCCAACAGCATCTTCTTCTTTAACACTTCTATAAGGTATGCCTTTAACATCATTTGAATATACTTTTCTTTTTTTTTCATCCCATCCTAAAAAATTTGGATCTTGAATATCTGGTCTAGACAACTCTATTAATTGTTCACCTCTTATTTCAACAAATTCAAAATCATCTCTTGAATCTTGTCTCATTCGATGAGCTGCTCCTCTTGCTCTTGGCCCTTGCAAAAGAACACCTTTATACATTGATTCTGATTCTGTTTTCTCTAGTTCTGCCTTGACATCAGAAACTAAATTCTTAAATTTAAACATTTAAAACACCCCATATTGTTTTGTTAGAATTTGTTTTGTTTTTAGTATTTTGTATCATACTAAAAAAATCAGTAAATTGTTTTTCTTTTTATAGTTTTAGCTACTTCAGTAGATATATCGACGATAAATTAAAAGGGTTCCCCCTACGGAAACTCAGAAATACTAAATTTAGAAAGTATAATCTATATAAAAATATTATTGTAACAAAGAAGTTATTTCTCTTGAATCTTATATTTTTCTTTCAAAATAATACTTTCACCAATCTCTTGGATATCAGAAGCAGATATTATTTTATCCTTGCCTATTTCAATAGCTTTTACTTTATGTCTTTTAGAAACAACTTTCCTGACTTTTCCAACTTCTTTGCCTTTTGAATTCAAAATCCTTAATCCTATATATTTCTCAGTAGGAATTCTGCTTATAAAAACAGAATCAATTCCAAAATTTTTGATATAATTTAATCCAATAAACAATTCAGGTTTCATAAAACCCTCATCAATAGTTATCCCTATCATTTTTTTAGAATTTTTATCTATATGCAGCTTAGTAATTACGCCAAGAATTTGTCCGTCTGGATCAATAGCATCTTTTCCTAAAATATCATCAGAAGTAATTATCTTCTTTTTCATTAGTAAACCTTTTTCAAGATAATATTTTTCTTCATTACATCAATATCTATCTTAGGAACTTCTTTTGCTTTTGAATAAATCTTTCTCTTTATAAGAAGTTTCTGGAAATTATTTGTATTATCCCTTCTAATAACTCTAATAACTTTTCCAAGTTTTTTTCCATCTGCATCAAAAACCAATTTACCAGCTAACAATATAGCAGGGTCAATAGAAAGCATAATTTTATCCTGCACAGAACTAAAATAAAAACTGTCTAAATAAAATTTTTTAAAGATTCTCTTAGCTACAATAATTCCTTTTACACCGCTTTTATCAAACAATACATCCTTGGTTTTTCCAATAGCTTCTCCTGATTTAGAAACAACTTTTTTCTTCAGATATCTCTTCATACTATCAAACTTCAATATACTGCCATATTTAGGAGAAATAATTTCAATTTGTTTCTTTTTCCCAACCATTTTACCTAATAATCTGTTTTAATAAATAAATTTTTCTAAAAATAATAATAAAATACAGCTATTGCAACATATTTTACTAATTGCCCTAAAAGGAAAAACACGTAAAATCTTGTTTTGTTATACCTAAATGCGCCTAATATTACTGCAAGCAGTTGCGCAGGCAAAGGTGTTGCATTGAACAAAAGTATTGTTAGAGCTCCCCACTTATTAAGCATTCCTTTTATCTTATAAAATTTCTTAGGAGAAACTAATTTCTTTGATAAACCAGCAAGTTTTAAACCAACTAAATAATTAAGTGTAAATGAAATTATCAATCCTAAAAAATAAAGAACAAATATGAACAAAAAAGGATGTCCTGCTTTCAGGAATTTAAGAAATAAAATTTCTAAAGGAATTGCAAAAATAAAAAAGCCTCCAATCGCTGTTGTGTAAAATGCACCTAAAAGAGTCGCACCCATTATATGGGTTGAAAAATATTTTATCATTGCATTAATTAATATGAACAAGAATATATCTGAATCTTTAAGGAAAAAATAAGATACAATCAAAAGAACAATAAAAACACCTAAAAGGATCATGATCAGGCCAAAAAGTACTTTACCAAACCTATCATAAGAAAATATTCTATCGTCCTTAAAATTAACAGATTTTTTCATCAGCTGCTAAACTCTTTATCAACAGCATTTAGATATTCTTTAACCCTATCTAACAAAGAAGGCAGTAAATATTTCTCTAATTTCTCTTCCATTATCTCGCTCAAAGAAAGATTTTCCATTATTCTGTAATTATTAACAACTTTTTCAACCAAGAATAAATCACGAAGCCTTTTCAACTGTCTTCTAACATTAGAAGAAGCAATTCCAAGCAAAGGCAGATTCTTTTTCTTTCTATGTTCAATAACCTTTTCTCTTACTTCCTCAGAATTTAATTCCTTTCTCTGCTTCAATAAAACATAAAAAACATCTACTATAACATCTCTAGAATCACCAGGCTGCAATAAACCTAAAGACAAGCATAATTTTCTAATTAAATCTCGACCAGAAAGATTTGGTTTTTCGTATCGCCTTAGAGTTACTTCAGATAAAGGCGTATCTTTTGAAATATTCCCCATAAAACTTCTAATAATTAACTACTATATTAAATTTTTGATTAAAAATTTTAACGAGTCAAGAAAAATTTATAAACTCATTTAACTATTATATCTATATGGAAGGAGAAGAAGAAAATCAAGAATTGAGTTCTTGTTGCACTCAATGCGGTAACGAGCTGCCTTTAAATGAGAATGGGTTGTGTGTAGGGTGCCAGGAATTACAGCAAAATTCAGGTTTCTGCTGCAAAAACTGCGGAAGAGAAATGCCTACAAATGCAGATGGATTATGCATGGACTGTGAAGCTCAAGAAAATACTAATGTTGATTATGAAGAACAAGAGTAGATTTATTCTAATTTATCAAAGCATATCCTAACTTTATGATCTTTAATTTTCTCTTCACTTTCAAGTTCATGTTTTCTGCCAGGCTCTACTACATCTATTCTTATATTATCTGCTCCAACTTTTTCTTTTATTTGATCTTCCCATTTCTCAAGCATTGCTTTTAACTCTTCATCAACTCCAACAAACAAAGTTATTTTATCACTCTTCACTAATCCGCCTTTCTTTCTCAAACTTTGTATTCTTCTCATTATCTCTCTTGCATATCCTTCTGCTTCTAGTTCATCACTCTTCTCTTGATTGATGTAAAGCCTTCCTCCTCTGAACTCAACTCCTTTAAAAGGAGGTGGTGCTTCTCTGGCAATAATCAAATGATTCTTAGTAATAGCAAATTTCTTGCCGTCAACACTAAATTCATATTTGCCTTGTTTTTCAACATGCCCTAATATTGTTTCAGGGCTGCTTGTTGCTAAATGAGCAATAACCTTAGCAGCATCTGTTTTAAATTCAGGTGCAATCTTAGCATAATCTGCTTTAACTGTCTCTTTTTCTTTATCAAATTTATCTATAACAGATATTCCTTTAATATTAGTTTGTAATTTTATAATATCCTGTAATTCATTAACAGCTTCAACAATCTTTTCATCTTCAGAAACAACAATTGCTTCTTTCAACGGCCATCTTAATCCTCTTTGAACCTTTTCCCTTGCAAACAAAACTGCTTGAATTACATCGCCTACAACAGCCATTTTCTCTTCTAACTTAGCATCAATTAATCCTTCATCAGCTTTTGGCCAAGAACATACATGAACACTCTCCTCTTCAAAATTAAATGCTTGTTTTAAATTCAAGAATATCTTCTCAGTAATCATAGGAGCAATTGGAGCAAGTAATTTTAAAATTTCTATCAATGTTTCATAAACACAAACTAGAACTACCTTCTTACCTTCTTCTTTGTTTGCTTTTTCTCTAACTAATTGTATATAAGTTCTGCTTAATGCTAAAAATAATTCTTCTATTTTCCAAGGAATCTCATTTAATTTATATTCTTCAAATAATTCTGTAACATTCTTGATTGTGCTGTGCAACTTTGAAACAATATATTTTTCTTCAACAGAATAATCTGATTTAACATCATCAAGATTCTGCGGGCTTTTGCCAACTTCGTTTGCTAAATCAATCAAGAACTTATGCAAGTTCCAAAGCACCATCAAATTTCTGTGCTTAACTTTCATATCATCAAAATTATAATTCAAATCTTCTCCTGGATTAGATCCTCCAATTGAATAATATCTAAAAGTATCTGCTCCATATTTGTCAACAACTTCTTGGGGCAGGATATAATTTCCTAATGATTTTGACATCTTTCTGCCTTGAGTATCATTAACAAAACCATGCATGTAAACTGCTTTATAGCTTGGCTTATTCATACTGACCATAGAAGTAACAAACAATAAATTAAACCATCCTCTTATCTGGTCTTTTCCTTCTAAAATAAAATCAGCAGGCCATAGTTCATTAAATAACTCTTCTTTTTGTGGATAATCCAAACATGTCCATGAAGTACTTCCTGCATCTACCCAAACGTCCAAGATATCAGGAATTCTTTTTTTAACTTCACCACATTTACATTTTAATTCAACTTCATCTATCCAAGGTTTGTGTAAATCTTCAGGAACTTTTCCACCTAATTCCTCAAGTTCTTTAACACTACCAACTACAACATAATCTCCACATTTATCACATTTCCAAACAGGAATAGGACATCCCCAATATCTCTGCTTTGTAATTGAATTATCTCTTAGATTATCTAACCAAGCATCAAACTGCCTGTTTCCAGCCCAATCAGGCTGCCATTTAATATTTTTATTCAGTTCTCTCATCTGGTCTTTCAAATCTTCTATCTTAAAGAACCACTGCTTTGTTGTTCTGAAAATAACTGGTTTTTTGCATCTCCAGCAATGAGCATATTCGTGTTCAACAGGGTTAGAAGTAATTAAGGTTCCAATTTCTTTGAAATAATCTATAAATTTATTATCATCTTTTTTTGCTGTCCATCCAGCAAATTTACCCATGTTTTCTGGAAAAACACCATCTTCATGCAGATTATTAAAAGGAAGTATATTGTTTCTGTGCCCAATTTCATAATCTTCTGGTCCACAGCCAGGAGCCATGTGAACTAAACCAGTTCCTGCACTTAGATCAACATATTCTTCAGATAAAACAACAGTAAATACGTTTGGAGATTTACTCTTTAATTCATCATAAACTTCTTTTAATTCATTATATAATGGATGAATATATCTTAAACCCTTTAATGATTCTCCTTTAAACTCTTCAACAATCTCAAATTTCTTATCTATGCTGCTTAAGAAAATATTTGCTAAACCTTTTGCAATAACCCATATCTCACCATCAACTTTTGCTTTAATATATTCTAATTCAGGATGAACCATAACACCTAGGTTATAAGGAATTGTCCATGGTGTTGTTGTCCATATTACTAAATATTCATTCTCCTTGCCCTCTATCTGAAATTTCAAGAAAATAGACTCATCAGTTACATTTTTGTATTCTAGCTCGTGTTTTGCCAATGCTGTTGCACATTTTGGACACCAGTGCATTGTTTTTTCTCCTTCATACAATCTGTTATTTTCATGAGCTTTTTTTATTAGCCACCATTCTCCTTCTATAAAGCTTCGATGTATTGGTTGGTAAGCATTCTCAAAATCCATCCATACGCCTAATCTTTTGAAGTCTTTAGTCATTAAAGCCATATTATCTAAAGCTAGTTTTCTACAT
>JAHWIM010000030.1 GCA_019322535.1 Candidatus Woesearchaeota archaeon | reverse complement strand
TCATTGGAATATTGGTTTTAGTTGGTTTTCTTATTTATTCTCCTCATCTGGGTTATAGATTTCCAATTCATCTTGATGAATGGGTTCATTTAGACTGGGCAGTTCATACTATAGATAAAGAAGGGTATATGGAAAAAAATGAGTTATTTACAAGAACAAAATTGCCTGCTCATGAAGTTGGATTTCATGTGTTTTTATCTGAGATTTTTTTAATGACTGGTGTTGATCCTGTTTTAAATTTTAGATATCTTGCTGCTTTTTCTGCGATAATTACTGCTTTTTTACTTTTTGTTATTGTAGTTAATATTACTAAGAATTATTATACAGGAATTTTTGCAATGCTCTTTTTTGGAAGCTTAAGAAGCAACTTAAATATTTTAGGAAATTGGTTTTTTGTTCCTTTTGTTTTTTGTTTTCCTTTAATTTATTTATTTTCCTTTTCAACAATAAAAGGAATTAAAAATAAAAAATTTCTGATAATAAGTATTTTTATATTATTTGTAATGTATTTTATACATGTACAAGCTGCTATGCTAAGTTCTTTAGTCTTTATTATATATTTAACTATAAACTATAAAAAGACTAAGAAAAATTTTAAATTTTTGCTGATCTTTGGTTTAATATTGATATTAGTATTGTTTTTTTATTCTTCTGTTTTTTGGAAAGGTTCTCTTTTGAATTTTATAAAAGATATCCTATCTGCATTACTCTTCAAAGGACATGGGGCAGGACCTGGTGTTAATTATTCATTGATTTGGTTTTATGGTCTAGTTCCTTTTGTTTTAGCTTCTTTAGGAATTATCAAATGTATGCAAAAAAAAGAAGAAAAATTCTGGATAGTTTGGATATTTTTAACAGCTGCCTTTATATTTTCATTTAATTTGTCTAAGATTAGTATTCTTGTTAATTATAGAAGACTTATTTATTTTACTTTAATAGGTCTTGTCCCTTTATCTGCAATAGGTTTATCAGCTGTTCTAAGTTATTTGAAATTAAAATTGAAAAAGAAAATAAAACAAAAAAAGATTCTAGGAATAATTATTCTAATTCTAATCTTAATTATTTTTATTTCTAGTTATTGGAGTTATTATAAGATTCCAGGAAATCTAAAAATATTTTATTTAATTGATGAGTCAGAATATGAATCAATAAAATGGCTTGAAGAAAATCATGGCAGCTATAATACTGTATTTGCTCCTAAATGGCTTTCTGAGACTATCTATCCAATAAGTAAGAATTATGTTGATCATAATAAAGTAAAAGGGAGTGTTAATAAGAAAAATGAATTTTTTGATGGTGATTGTAAAACAAAATTAGATATTATAAAAGAATTTAAAATTGATTTTGTATTTACAGAAGAAAGAATATTTTGCAGTAAATTTCTAGAATTAAGTTATAATAATTCTGTTTTTATTTATGAATATAAAAATAGAAATTTAACTGAATAAGTCAATTATAAAATCAAGTATCTTTTGAAAGACTGTTTTTCTTTCTGGTGATGGAAGCAAAGGGTTTTGTTCTGATGGTTTTTCGATTTCTGAGCATTTATTATCTTTGCATAAGTTGCTTAGGCATTCATAGTTTTTTGTGCATAAGTTGCCTGATTGTTTTTTTGAGTTCCATCGATTGTTTTGGCAATATGAATTATTTTTAACTTCATTTGCTTCACATACTTTGATTGGATTGCAATCATTATCATTAGAAGAAGTGCAGTTAGTTGGACAGCAGTCATCATTTTTTTTACATGTTGTAATTAGTTCATTGATGCATTGATAGTCTTGGCATTTATCTAAGGTGCATGTATTTTTATCTTCGCATTCTTCATTAGTTTTACATTCTATTTGGAGACATTGGTTGCTTACACAGGCTTCTGTTTCATTATCACTACAGCCACAGTCTTTACAACAGATTCTTTCATTTTCAATTAAATCGCATTTTTCATCACCGCAGGTATAACTCAGAGAAATATTTAGTTTTACATAGACATTTTTTATTTCCTCATCTAAAACAGTCTCTGTAATTGCAAAAGTTATTCCATCTACTCTTGTTGTTTCTGAAGAACTAATTATTTTTTTAGAGCCGTCTATTTCTAATAATATTTTTGTTGATGTTAAGCTAAGGAAGGTTATTGTTTTGCCACCAACTACAACATTATCATTTATGAAAAGCCCTACATTTTTCTTTGAAGGAGCATAAATAGTTGGAATAATTAACAATAATATTATGAAAGGCAGTATTTTCTTCATTTTTTCTTTGACATTTGTATAATTTCTTTTTTTGTTGTTGCTTGTTCTGGAGATTTATCATTTCTAAACCTTATAAATCTTGGGAATCGTAAAGCAAACCCTGACGAATGAATAGGAGATTTTGTTATTTCTGCACCTAAAACTTCTAAAACTAAGTTAGGATTAAATAACACATCTGGTTTCATTTCTTTTTTCAAGACTACTCTTGCTGGTTTTTTTGTTACTTTGTATCTTTTTAATATTTTTGGAAGTTCTGCTAGTGTTTTATCTGTAAAACCTGCTCCTAATTTTGTAAATGTTTCAAACTGGTCTTTTTGTTTATTGTAAACTGCACATAATAAAGCACCATACTTTCCTGCTCTTCTTCCTCTTCCTGCAAATGCTCCTACAACAACTAAGTCAAATGTATCTGTTATTCCTTTTGCATATTCTTTCTTCCATTTTATCCAGAACCAGCCCCTAGTTCCAGCTTTGTAGATTGAATCTTTTGAATTAGACTTTGCAATGATTCCTTCTGCTCCTCGATGAAGGCATTGCTTGAAGAATTTTTGAACTTGGTTTATATCTGCTGATGTTGTTTGTCTTGCAAATTTTGTTATTTTGGAGGATTTGATTATTTTTTTAAGAGCATTTCTTCTTGCCGGATATGGTTTTTTGATATGGGATTTTCCATTTAAGTAGAGCAAATCAAATAAAAACAAAGCAACTGGGATCTTTTTGACATATTCTTGTATTTTGTATTTTCTTCTTCTTTGCATCAATCTTTGGAATGGCAATAAGTTTCCTTTTTTATCAACTGCAACAACCTCTCCTTCAATTATGCATTCTTTTGCTCTTATTGATTTTTTTAGAGAGGCTAGAACGTCTGGATATTGATGTGTTATGTTTTCTAATCTTCTTGAGAATATCATAATCTCTTCTCCACTTTTGTGGATCTGCATTCTTTCTCCGTCATATTTTTCTTCTGCAGTTATTTTTCCTGGAATATGTTTTTGCATTTCTACTAATGATTTGACTCTTTGTGCCAACATCATTTTTATTGGAATTCCAACTGAAACTCCTACTTTAATTGGTTTTTTAGAAGCTGCAATTTTTGCAATCATTCCAATGTCAGAAGTTTTTTCATAAGCTGCTTCTAATTCTGTTTTGTCTTTAACTCCTTTAAAGGCTATTGCTAAAGAATCTAGTATTGTGGCAGCAGCTATTCCTAATCTTAATCTGCGTAATGCAATTCTCACAATATATTTTGCTTCTTTTGGAGATGCTGTTATCAGAATTCCTACTAAGAGATTTAATTTTGCTTCTTGTGAGCCTGTTCCTGTTGTAGTTGAGATTTTTCTCAACGTATCTATAACTTTTTTGACAGTAAGCTGTCCTTGCTTCCTGATTATTTTTTCTGCAACTAAACCTAAATCCCCTGTTTTTCTTGAAAGTTCTCTAATTTCTTCTGGAGATTTATTTGAGGCTTTGGATAATGCTCTAACAATCATTTTATCTGCTAATCCTAAATCTGTTTTTTTGTATTCTGCTTCAATTACACCAAGGGTTAAGTAAGCAACAGAGGCAATATCTGTTTTAGGAACTTTTTTGAAGAAGTTAGAGAGAATTTCCCTGATTTTATTTCCAGAAGTAATTACTTCTAATTGCTCATAGATTTTTGTTAATCTGGAAAATGGTAATGTCATCTTTCCCTCTGTTCTGGTTTAAGATATTTAACTCCTAATTTTTTACATATTTCTTTTTCTGTTTTTCCTGCAAGCATTTTTCCTGTTTGCTTGTCAAACAAGCCATATTCGTTAAGTTTGTAGCCTTTTTTGATTGCAACCTTTCTCATTTCGATATTATAATTCTTGCTTCCTGTATTATAAAATAAACCTGCACCCCATGACTTTGGAAGAAAAACCCTTAAGTCAGCTTGTATTCCTGACTTCAAGACAATCACTGCTTTTTTTGGGCCTTTTGCAAAAACTTTTTGAACATCTTTCATTTTTGTAAATGAATCAATTACCTTTCCTGGTTTAATAGATGAAACAAGAATATCTATGTCGCCTATTGTTTCTCTTTTTCTTCTTAAAGAACCTGCTGTTGATATGTTTTTAACTTCTTTTAATTTTTTTAATTTTGAAATTATTTTGTTTGCAGCTTTTTCTGCTTCTTTCAAAGGAATTCTTCCTTTTGATTTTCTCATCAAGGTTATTCCTTCAAGAATATCTTGTTCTGATTTTTTTCCAAAACCAGGAATGTTTGCTATCTTGTGTTTTCTTGCTGCTTTTTCTAATTGGTTAATAGTGGATATCTTTAGAAGCTTGTTGAGCTTTTTTACTTTCTTAGGACCCATGCTCGGGATCTTTACTAGAATACTTATATGGGATGGAACTGATTTTTTAAGTTTTTCATATTCTTTTATTTTTCCTGTCTTAAGAAATTCTATTATCTTTTTTGCAATGCCTTCCCCTACACCTGGAATCTCTTCAAGAAGTTTTATTCCTCCTTTTTTGTAAATGTTTTTTATATCTTCTGACAAAGAATCAATTGCTCTTGCTGCCTGCCTATATGCTCTTGGCTTCCATTGAACATTCTGCATCTCTAGAATGTCAGCCATTTCATAGAACAGGTTGGCAATTTCTAAGTTTTTCATTTGAGCCTCTTTTGTTGCATCTTATTTTTTATGAATATAAAAACTTTATGTTTGTAAAATTATTTTGAAAAATTTTTGAAAAGTAATTTATCCTTTTTTTCTTAATAAATTTTTATCGTCGATAATTTTTTTGAGAAGCAAACTTATTAAAAAATATTCAAAAAAATTAGAGATTTAAAAATGAATTTCAGCGTCGATGAAAAACTTTTGAAAGAAAAACTTTATAAACATTAAAATTAATAATAAAATTAATCTTTTTAACAAGAGGTGTTAAGATGGCAAAGAAAAAAGCAAAGAAAAAACCTGCTAAAAAGAAAGCAGCTAAGAAAAAAGTTTCTAAAAAAAAAGCTAAGAAAAAAAGATAAATTCTAATTCTTTTTTTTATTTTTTTATTTTAATTCTAGAAAAATATTTTGATATTAAAAAAATAACTATTATTATAATCCAGAAATATAAATGAGGTAATTTTCCTAAGGCTAACAAAATAAGATTAGTTATTAATATTATGATTAGTATAAATGCAAAAATCTTTTTTTGAGAAAACTTCATTTCTTGAACTTATATTCAAACTGATTTTTGTGCTGAGAAGTTCTAAATTGCACTGTTCTGCTCCTTCTTAATTTTTTAAGAGCATTAGTTACAGAACCTATAGAAACTTTTAACTTGTCACTTATTTCTCTTGAAGTATACCATTTCCTTTTATTCTTATTTAAAAAATCATATATTTCTTGCTGTCCCATAGTAAATGAAGGGAATCTTGAGGGGTTTAAATACCTTTCGTTTTATTGACTTTAATTAAATAAAAAGATTTATATAAGTAAAAATTAGAAAAACAGATATGGCCAAGGAATGTAAAAGATGTGGTTTAAATCGTAGAGAATTGATTCCGATAGCATTGATTATAATAATTTTTTCTGTTGCTGTTTATTTATATCCATTTATGCCTGAGCAGATGCCAACTCATTGGAATGCAAAAGGAGAAATTGACGACTATGGAAGTAGATTTATGGGATTATTTTTGATGCCTTTAATAACCTTGGGCATTTATATTCTATTTTCTTTAATTCCAAAGATTGCTGTATATAAAAAACACATTCTTGGATTTGACAAACACCTATATGGAATGAAGATTGCCTTTGTTTTATTTTTATCAGCAATTTATGTTGTTACCTTATTGCCCACTTTTGGTTATGATATAAATGTTGCTTATTTTATTCTGCCTTTTATTGCTGCATTGATTTTTTATATTGGATATATTATTAAATTTATAAAAAGAAACTTCTTTATTGGAATAAGAACACCTTGGACTTTAAGCAGTGGTCAAGTATGGGATAAGACCCATAGAATTGGCAGTGTTACTTTTAGAATAAATGCTTTGATCTTTCTATTGGCTTTATTTTACCCTGAGTATTCTCTTTGGATTATTTTAGTTCCCTTGCTTGCAAATGTCTTATTTTTGATTGTTTACTCTTACTTTGCATATCAAAAAGTTAAGAGAAAATAAAATGGAATGCAAACAAGAAAAGATTGCAAAAGAATGTACTTGCACTTATCCTGACTGCCCTAGGAAGGGTAAATGCTGTGAATGTGTAAAACATCACAGAGAGAAAAGAGAACTTCCTGCTTGTTTTTTTCCATCAGATGTTGAAAAGAATTATGACAGAAGTGCTGACTTGTTTTGTCAGTTAAATATGAAATAAAAAAAGAAAAAATTATTTCTTTTTTTTCTTTGCTTTTTTAGCTCCACAGCTTCCGCATGCCATTTTAGTTTACCTCCTTATTAATCTAATACTAATCCGCATTTCTTGCAGTAAAATTCGTCTCCT
>JAHWIM010000029.1 GCA_019322535.1 Candidatus Woesearchaeota archaeon | reverse complement strand
TTTTTTTGGCATCAGAAAGAAATCGTGCAAGAACCCAGGAATATGATTGGGATTCTTACCACATAGATGGTTTTGCGCACCCACTAACTAGATAAAATCTCAAAATTCTCTTAATAAAACTGTGTGAGTGCATCATAACCCTTATTTTAGAACTATTAGTATAAATATTTTACTTTTTCTTGCACACAAACATTGCATGATCAAGCTCAAAAGGCTCTAAAGTCTTATAATCAACAACTATTAGTTTTTCTTCTAATTTTCTCCTTACTTCCTTAAATACAACTCCTGGCTTCTTAGTAACATCAACACTTCTTGCTTTTAAAGCTAATAAACAAAAACCGCCTGGCTTCAAAAACATATCAACATTTTTAAGAAAAATCCCAGCTTGATCTCTTTGTGCAACATCCATATAAACAATGTCAACAGGAGGAATAATCTTGTCCTTATATTCTTCAGGATGATTCGCATCAAAAAACAAAGGAGCCATATTCTTTCTTGCTTCACAAACAAATACCAAATTTCTCATAACTCTCGGAGCAAAATCAAGTGCAAAAACCATTCCACCTTTCCATACAATATCAGAAACAAATGTAGGAGTATAACCGTAAGATGCTCCAAGATAAAGAACTTTGCAGCCTTCTTTAATTCCTATTTGATTTCCGCCTTTCAAAATAAATGCTGCAAGTTTGCTTCTTCTTGGATCCCATTCTCTATATTCTATTTTGCCTTCATGAACTAGTTTTTCTTCAAAAAAAGTCTTTCCAGGAGTCAGATTTCTAGTTAATAATGTCTTTCTTCTTCCTTTTCTTTCATAAATTCCTTGAAATTTACTTTGCTTCATTTTTAATTTTATCTCCACATTTTTTCCACATCTCTACCATATCATCACAAAACTTTTCTGTTTTTAACATTTTCTCGAATTCTTCTAAACTTACAAAGAATCCTTTTTCAATTTCTTCTTTTTGAATATTAATTTCTCCATCCCATAAGCAATAAAAGACTTGGGCATTATAATTTAAAGTATCTGACCTCCAATTAAAATCAATTAATGGTTTTATTTCAACATTACTTATTCCTGTTTCTTCTTCTAATTCCCTAGCAGCAGCTTGTTCATAACTTTCTCCAACAATAACTGACCCTCCAAAAGCATAATCATAATAACCAGGGAATATTTTCTTATTATGGCTTCTTTGATGAACAAAAATTTCTCCTTTTGAATTAAAAACCACAACACCTACTCCTCTGTTCAATACCCCTTTTTCTATCACGTCATTGTGGTCTACTTTACCAATAACATTATCCTGATCATCCACATGATAATTTAATTCTGTCATTTAAAAAATAAAATAAAAAAAATTAGACACTTATTTCAGTGCCTGATAAACTCTTGCTTGCATAATCTCCCATATACTGCGCTGCTTTTCTTGTATCTGCTCCGCTATATCCACCAACAACTAATGCATAACTGTCAGATCCTGTCTTGTAAAGCTTAATTATAGCTTCTCCTGGACTAAAATCTTCTAAGCAGTCACTGCTGTAAGGCATCAATGCTTCTATAAATCTATTATTGCAAGGATTTCCAAGCAGAATTGCATTTTTATTAGCTATACTGTCAAAATCAGTATCCAATGCATCTGGATAATAGCTTCCCATTCTGCCAGTAAATTCTACTCCAGCTAATAATTCAGTAGCTGCAACAACTTCTAAAGATGTAGCCTTAGCTCCTACAATTACATAAGCATTTAATTTACCATCTTTAATAAACGGACTTGGATATTCACTTAAATCCAAATCATCACTTTCACTTCCATCTCCAACATCTACTTCAGAAGGCTGGTCATCTGTTGTTGTGCCATTACTTTCATCAACAACTACTTTTGTAGTTTTGTTTTCCTGAACTGTTTGATCAGGCTCAACATATACTGTCTTTGGCTCTTGTTTTTCTTTACAACCAGCTAAGATCAACAAAACCAAAACCAAACTTACTAAAATTGCTTTTTTCATTTGTTTTTACCTCCACTATTTTTTTATTTTAATATAAAATCCCTTTTTAATTCTTTCTGCATATTCTTGACAAGATTTTTTATAATCTTCATCTACTTCAGATAACCTGATTAATTTTCCATTTTCTAGGAATTTAGGGTCAATATATCTAACTTTAGCTTTGGTATGAAAATCATGATCTTCTTTTGTGCCTTCAATAATTCTTTCTTTATCTATTGGTTTTATTAGTTTTAATATTTCTTTATTATTTGAATTAGCTAAAACAGAATAAAGATTATCATCTGTTGTGTAAAGATTTTGTTCGTTCAAGATTCCATTTTTCAAAGCAATCTTTATTGCTTTTGCAAGAAGCAAAAAAGAGCCTGACTGGATTTCATTGCTCCAAAGAACTTTTGCCATATGTAAAAATATTTTTGATATTTCAGCTGCAGAATTTTTGTCTTTACAAATAATTTCTCCATTATGAACTATTAACCCGTTTAGAATCTGATTTGCTTTTTTTTGATTAATTAATCCATAACAAATACTATCTCTTAAGCAATAATCAATTCTATCGCAGCAAAGATCAGGCAAATCTCTTTCTAAAAGCCCAAAACTATGATGATCTGATATTTTATGAGGATCAATATTCCTTTTTTCTAAGATTGAAGGAATGGTTGAATTCATGAGAATTTCTTTATGTTTTAAATCTCCATAATCTTGTGTTTCTGGATCTCCTAGAACATAATCAATGACATGAGAAAAAGCAGTATGATTGAGATCATGCAATAAACCTGCGATTTGTTCATCAAAACTTGCGTTGAATTTTTTTAACAAACAATAAACACCAAAAGAGTGTTCAAATCTTGTAGTGTTTAATTTTGGATTCATTAGTCTCCAAGTACTGTACTGCCCAACCCCTTTAAGTCTCTGCATCCCAGGAGAATTAATTAATTCAATTATCAAAGGATCTTCAATCTTCTGTTCTCCATAAACTTTGTCTTTAATAATCATTTTCTTTTTAAAATTTTAACAATTCCATTATTTGCATCGACTTCAACTAAATCACCATCTTTTAAAATTTTTGTTGCCATATTTGTTCCAATGATGCATGGTTTATCCATCTCTCTTGCAACAATTGCAGCATGACAAGTAATACCTCCTTCATCTGTTACAATTGCAGCAGATTTGCTCATTATAGGAACAAATTCAGGTCTTGTCATTGAAGTTACAAGGATATCATTCTCTTCTAATTTATTAAATTCCTTTTCACCAAAGATAATCTTAGCATATCCTTTTGCTTTTCCTAAGCATGCTGGTGTACCTCTTATTTCAGTTTTATCAAGTCCTTCGCTAGGATACATCTTGTTGTATAAATCCATAGCTTCTTTTCCAGTATGTATTTGATGTGAATCTTGAGAAACAACAATTAAGATAGCTTGTTTTCTTGCATCTATCTGCTTCTTATCTACATTTTCTATCTCATAAGGAAGCACATTTTTCATATCTTCTAAGCTCATGTTATTCCTTTTTCCAAACTCCCTCAAAAAAACACAAAGAAAATGATCTGCGATCATATTATACTTCTTTCTTTCATCTCTCCAATAAATACATTCTTCAGCCGCTTTAATCAAATCAGGAAACAAACTATATTTTCCTATAACTGGTTTTTTATCAACTTTGTCTATCTCTATTATTTCTTCAGATTCGTGTCTTTTGATAAAGTAATCTTTATCCAAAATCTTTGCCTGGGCATAATTATTTTGAAGCCAGAAATATTTCTGAGCATGTTTCTCAATATTCTTCAAAAAGTCTTTGCCTTTTTTTATTGATAATAATTCTTTAACTTCTTTTTGAGTAAAAGATTCTTTAACAGGTGTTGTCAATAAAAGAAAATCTGTATGATTCTTAACTTTATTCTGAAGCCAATTCTGAAAATAAGTATCAAAAGCGTTTGCGAGCAGAGGAATTGAATACTCATTTAGATATACTGCATAAAACTTTTTATACAGGCTAAATAATTCTTCATCAGATAATTTCTCTAAATCACGTATTTTCTCACAAATTTCTTTAAATTTTTTTATATAACCTTCCCATAGCTTTGCTAGTCTGAATATCTCAGATGGATTTTCTACCAAAAATTTCCCGAGTCTTTCAAGATCATCATATGCCCATCCCCACCTTCCAACTCTATCTTTAATAAAAATAGATATTGTCTCATAAGCATAGCCAGCAATTTTCTTTAAAGCACTTGAAGCAGCTTCTGCTGCAGGATATACTAAATGAGGTACTGCAGGCAAGTCATGTGGTTCCCATGTTTTTGATAATATATCCATCTTACCTAAATTTCTCCTCTAATTCTTTCCTTAACTTATCTCCAACAAATTTTCCTTTAAAATAATCAACTTTAACAGCCAAACTAATCTTATCAGCAACAGCTCTTGCAGCTTTTCCTTTTTCCTTAGCTCTTGTAACAATTGGATGTTCATGTATGATTCCGTGCTTTGGAGCTTTTGCTCCTGTTCTCATGTGTCTAAAAAGTGCTTTCTCAGCTCCAAGCAATTGAACAGTAGAAGAAGGAAACTCAACTAATCTTTTCAAATCTCCAGCATGCGCAATCAGCTTTGCTCCAATTAAATAACCAGCAACAGCAGTTAAATTAGGGCATATCTTCTGCATTAATTCAGCTAAATACTGCTCTTGCTTCTCCTTAAACTTATACAATTCATTAACTTCAGAAGCTAATTTTAATATAGGCTCAAAATCAGTTTTAGAAAGTTCAGCACCCATTGACTTTTTCTCTTTCCTATCTTTTTTATCAACAATTAATTCAACAAATTTTTTATGATCTCTAACTTCTCTGCTAAATTCTGGATTATAAAGCTCATACCATTCTCTTAATCTTTTAACTAAAACATTACTAACTTTATTTATCTCATCAATGTTTCTGACAGCTTGAACTATAGAATTATCAGCTTTAACACTCTCTTTTATCTTCTTCTTAGTTTCTTCAATATTCTTCTTCCTTAATTCTTCAAAATCCCCCATAAAAATCAAAAAACCACAGCCATATTTAAATCTTGCCAAACAAAAAAGTTTTTAAAGGGAATATCTTAAGTAATATCCATGAAAGAAATAAGAGTTCATGGTAGAGGTGGACAAGGTGCTGTAACAGCAGCCCAGCTTCTTGCAATTGCTTCTTTCCATAATGGCAAACAAAGCCAAGCATTTCCGAGATTTGGTGTTGAAAGAAGAGGAGCTCCAGTTGAAGCTTTTACTAGAATCTCAGATAAAACAATTTACATTCGTTCAGGAGTCTATCATCCAGACATAGTTGTTGTTTTAGATCCTTCCTTAATAAAAACAGAAGACGTAACTGCTGGTTTAAAAAAAGGAGGAGTAATAATTGTAAACTCAACAAAATCCCCAAAAGAACTAATAAAAAATCATAATAATTTTAAGATATTCACAGTAGATGCAACATCAATAGCTATGAAAATATTTCAAAAACCAATAGTTAACACAGCTATTTTAGGAGCATTTGCTTCTGCAACAAAACTTGTTTCTTTAGACTCAATAAACAAAGCAATAGAAGAACGTTTTGAAAGAAGTCCAAAATTAATTGATATAAATAAAAAAGCAGTTAAAGAGGCTTATGAAAAATGCCAGCTAAAATGAAAATAACTACAGGAGCGATTATAGAAGAACCAGGTAATTCAGTTAAAAATAAAACCTCTGACTGGCGTGTTTTAAAACCAGTAATTGACAAAAAAAAATGTACAAGGTGTGGAATCTGCTGGCAATATTGCCCTGATTCATCAATAACTGTAACAAAAGAAAAAGGAGCAGTAATTGATCACTATCATTGCAAAGGATGCGGCATATGCGCAAATGAATGTCCTGTAAAGGCAATCATAATGGCCAAAGAAGAAAAATGATTTTAACATACATCACTTGCAAAAACAAAGCGCAAGCAAAAAAAATTGCAAATGTCCTACTAAGAAAAAAACTCATAGCGTGTGCAAATATCTTTCCAATAGATTCATTATATAAATGGAAAGGAAAATTACAATCAGACAAAGAAGTTGTTTTATTAGCAAAAACAAATAACAAAAAAATCAATGCAGTAGAAAAAGAAGTAAAAAAATTACATTCATACAAAATCCCTTGCATATTAAAAATAAACGCAGCTGCAAATAAAAGTTTTCAAAACTGGCTTAATGCTGAAATAAAATGAAAATAAAAAAAACCAAAAAGAAAATAAAATTTTATCTCGCAATCTCATTCATTATTTCATTAGTAATAATGCTAAGAGTAGCAATAACAAAAGGAAATTTGATGTGTGGCCTTTATTACAAACCAGCTCCATGCCCAATCCTTCCATGGGTAATCCAAGTCATAGTATTCACAATAGGCATTGCAATAATACTTGCGCTGTTAATAGCTGCAGTTAAGGCAATACTAAAATATATTCCTGAAATCAAAAAAATAAAAAAACACAAACCAAAAGAAGTGAAAAAAGAAGCAACTAAGAAAGAAGCTAAAGTAGTAGTTAAAGAAAAAGAAGAAAAACCAAAAAAGAAAGAGGAAGTAATTAAAATATGAAAAAAGTAATCGAAGCATCAATGGCTGTAGCAGAAGCTGCTAGGCTATGCAAGCCAGTAGTTGTTCCTGCTTATCCTATTACTCCTCAAACACATATAGTAGAAAGAATTGCAGATTTTGTTTATGATGGAAAAATGAATGCTGAATTAATAGATGTTGAATCAGAACATTCTGCTTTATCAGCCAGTGTAGGAGCACAAGCAACAGGAGTTAGAACATTTACAGCAACAGCTTCACAAGGTCTTGCATTAATGCATGAAATCTTGTTTGTTGCTTCTGGTTTAAGACTCCCAATTGTAATGGCAATTGCAAATAGGGCTTTATCAGCTCCAATAAATATCTGGAATGATCATCAAGATTCAATTGCAGCAAGAGATTCTGGATGGATTCAGCTCTTTGTAGAATCATCACAAGAAGCACTAGACACAACAATAATGGCCTATAAAATCGCAGAAAATAAAAAAGTTCTTTGTCCTGCAATGGTATGTATAGATGGATTTACGCTTTCACATGTCTACGAACCAGTTGACATTCCTTCTCAACCTCAAGTTGATAAATTTTTACCTCCTTATTCTCCTTCATACAAACTAGATCCAAAAAAACCAATTTCAGTTGGTCCAATTGGTTATCCAAATTCATTCCAATATTTCAAAGAAAAACAGCATAAAGCAATACAAGCAGCAATACCAATTATAAAATCAGTAAACCAGGAATTCAAAAAATCCTTTGGAAGAAGTTATGGAAATGGCTTAATTGAAGAATATAAACTAAATGGAGCAGAATATGCAATTGTAGCTATGGGAACAGTATGCGGAACAGCAAGAATTGTAGTAGACAAATTAAGAAAAGCAGGGAAAAAAGTTGGATTAATAAAAATAAAAGCATTTAGGCCTTTCCCAGAACAAGAAATAATCAATGCAACTAAAAATCTAAAAGCAATTGCAGTAATTGACAGAGATATTTCATTAGGTCAGCAAGGAGCATTATTCACAGATATAAAATCAACTATTCAAAATATCAATAAAACAATAGTAAATAGCTTTATAACAGGTTTAGGCGGTAAAGATGTAACTTTACCAATATTAGAAAAAGCTACAGAAAAAACAATCAAATCAAAAAAACCAGTCATAGAGTGGCTATAATGAAAGAACACCTAACAAACAAAGCATGGCACAGTGATAATAAATGCATTTATTGTCATAATAAATTAGACCTGCCTGAATCAAGACATGAGATAGATATTCATTATAAAGAAACAAAATGCAAAAAATGTGGTAAAAAAATCTGGTTCAGAGTTACTTTCAGTGGCTCTGGCCATGATAAAATGAATTATTCAGAACTTGAACAAAAAATGTTTTAAAAATGACAACTGCAGGATTACCGGACGAAGAATTATTTGCACAAGGTCATAGAGCATGTGCTGGCTGTGGCGCAGCTATCTCTATGAGACATATCTTAAAAGCAGCTGGCAAAAACACAATAGTTATTTCTGCAACTGGCTGCATGGAAGTAGTTTCTTCTCCTTATCCAGAAACCTCTTGGAAAGTTCCTTGGATTCATGTAGCTTTTGAAAATGCAGCAGCAGTTGCTTCTGGAATAGCAGAAGCTCTAAAAGCACAAAAAAAAGACACAAATGTTCTAGCAATAGCAGGAGATGGCGGAACTTTTGATATTGGCTTCCAAGCTCTAAGCGGAGCAGTTGAAAGAAATCATGATTTCTGTTTTGTTTGTTATGATAATTCAGCTTATATGAACACAGGCATTCAGCGTTCAGGAGCAACTCCAAAATATGCCTCAACAACAACCTCTCCTGCAGGAAAACTCCTTCATGGCAAACAAGAATTCAAAAAACATATGCCTTTGATAATAGCAGCTCACAATGAAAATGTTTATGTCGCAACTGCAAATATAGCATTTCCTTTAGATTTTTACAAAAAAGTAAAAAAAGGACTTGCTCACAAAGGGCCTGCTTATATTCAAGTTTATACTCCTTGTGTTCCTGGCTGGAAAATCGCTTCAAATAAAAGCATAGAAATTGCAAGACTTGCATATAAATCAAAAGTAACTCCCTTATATGAAATAGAAAATGGCCAGTTAAAATTCACAATGAAACCAGCACAAGATACACCAGTTAAAGATTATCTTAAAATGCAAGGCAGATTCAAACATCTGAATGAAGCAGAAGTAGCAGAAATCCAAAAACATGTCAATGATCAATGGGATAAATTAATAAAATTAGAAGAAACACAAGTTAAATTCTAAAGTTTCTGTTTGCTAAATTTTCCTTTATATTTTGCTTTCCCTTCTGTTCTTTCAATAACTAATTGACAAACTTTAGTTCCAGTCTTAACAACTAAATCATTCGGACTAACATTCCTCATTTCTAAAACCTGTTTATTATTTATTCCAGGCTGAATAAATGCAGCAGTTATATGAACCAACAAACCAAGTCTTGCAAATCTACTTCTTCCAGTTAACCATCCGCATACATCTTCAGGCAATTTTACTTGCTCTTTTGTAATGCCTATTGCAAACTCTCCTGGTTTTAATACAATCTGATTTATTTTCTTAAAGTTAGTTAATTTCTTATAATCTGTTTTCTCATCCAAAACAACCCTTTTGCCTTTACTAAAAATTCTAAACTCATTATCCAAAGTCAAATCAATAGAAGCAGGCCCGATATTTGTTGCATTAAAAGGAGTTATCTTTATTTTCCCTTGCCTAATTTCTTTTAATATCTCGTTCTTTGTTAAAACAGCCATTTTATTGTACACTGCTTCCTTTAAACTTTTTTCCATCTAAGAAGTTCTTAAGATTATTCAAATTCCTGCCAATCAAAACAAGCTTAATCTGTAATTTCTGCGCTAATTTAGAAGCAATAGGATCAAATGGAGCATTTAAACCAGGACTCCACTTATCTCCAACTATTTTTCTAAATCCTTTCCAATCAATCTTTTCTATTTTCTTAGCACTTTTGCTTTTTCTTGGATCTTTGTCATACAAATAATCAATATTAGTTATATTAATTACTGTCTTTGCACCTAAACCTTGTGCCAACATTACAGCATCATAATCAGTGCTAAAACCAGGTTTCCAACCAGCTGCGATTAAAACATTATCAAATTCAACTTTCATAGTAGGATCTGTAACTATCGCAGGTCTTGCAACTTCTCTAAAAATTGTCCTAAGCAAATGAGCATTTAATCTTGTCGCATGTATCCCTAACCAATCTTTATCTTCATCAGTTACTTTTTTGACTTTTCCAGCAGCTCCTTGATATACCCTGGCTGTCTTTCCACCGCCAGTTATCAAAACAAATCTGTATTTTTTCAAATAACTCTTAACTAATTTCCTTAAACCTTTTAAGAATTTGATATCTACATTATCAGGAACAATAACACTTCCACCAACAGATACGATAATTACCTCTTTTTTTGCCATCAACTACCAACTCCTATACATGTTACTCCAATAATTATGAGTAAAATTCCCATCCATTTAAATTTATTCATTTTTTCTCCAATCATCTTAACAGATAATAAACTTACCCAGATATAACTAAGCGAAACAAGAGGATAAATTATAGAAAGCTCGCCTCCTTTCAAAGCAGGAATAAACAATAAAGTTCCAACACCATAAAATATTATACCTAAAATAAAATTATAATTTTTATAAATAGTCATTAACTTAAAATTCCTGCTTCCTCTTTTAAAAAAGATTGGACCAAAAGCTCCAAAAATTGTTGCAAACAAAACCAATATTAAAGCCCATAATTCTACATTCATTCAAACAACCTCGCTCTTAAAGCTAATAAAACTCACTCCTGCAAAAATAAAAATTATTCCTAACCATTTAAAAAAGTTCAAACTTTCACCTAAAAAATACTTTGAAAGCAAATTAACCCAAATATAACTTGTTGCAAGCATTGGATAAAGTACGCTAACTTCTCCTCCTTTAAGGGCAATAACAAAAAAAACAGCACCAATCCCATAAATTACAATTCCAATTATAAGAGGATAATTTGTTATTATGTTAATAAGATTAAATTCTAATCTATTAGCACCAATCTTATAAAATAACTGAGCAACTGATATCAAGAAAGTAACAATAATCATTAAAAAAATTGACCAAGTTTTTGTTTGCATTTTATCAAAAATCCCTCATGATTTTTGATGATTGAAAATTTTTTAGAATTTTCATTTTTTTATTCTTTCAAAAGAATTTCAACAATAGCAGCATAAGCAGGTCTTGCTATCAATACACCAAAAGTAATTCCCATAACTGTAGTAATTGCAAATCCTTTTATCAAACCAGCACCAGCAAAAATCAGAGGCATCATTGCAACAGCTGTTGTAAAATAAGCAGCAGATATTATAAAAAACGCCTTCTTAATTCTTTTCTTCCAATCATAAACCTGAGCCTCTCCTTTCAAAACCTCGTCAGCTATAACAATCTGGTGGTCAACACCAGTACCAATTGCAATTATAATACCAGCAATAGCAGCTAAGTCAATATTCCAACCAATCAAAGCAGCCATTCCTAACAACAAAATTAACTCAGTAACCATAGTAAATAACATAGGTATTGAAACTTTCAAACTTCTATACCTAATAAATACTATAACTGAAACTACAATTAAAGCTAGGAATCCAATAAACAAAGAATTTTTAATAAATTCAGCACCAAAAACAGGACTTATAGCATCTGTCTTTACAATATTAAGTTTTACAGGCAAACTACCAGTAATTAATACTGTCTGCATGCTCTTCATATTCTCAAGAGCATTAAAAATAGCTTCTTGTCTTGTAGTTCCAGCACCACTACCACTAATAGCTATATCAGTAGTTGCTTGTCCTTTTAAATCAGCTCCAATATTTAATTCATCAACTAGTTTATCATCCAAATACAAATATAGTTTTTCACTCAAATACTCTTCTCCATCTTCTACACTTATAACCTCAAGATCTTTTGTCAAGTCAGCTTGTCTTTGTGCAGCTTCAGGACTTAAAGAAATTGAGAATCTAAATCTACAAGCCCAATTTTTATCAGCAGTCTGTCCGCACCCAGCATAAGGATCAATACCAGAACAATCAGCACTTCTGCAAACATAGGTTATATCCTTACCGCCTCTAAAAACAGTCTCATTCCCAACAGTTGCTTCAAATTTACCTTGCTGTGCAAGTAATCCCTTAACCTCTTCTTCTTTTGCTCCAGCAATCTCAACCAATACGTACTGGTTGCCGCTTAAATCACCAGCTTGTCTAACAACAACATCACTCAATCCATAGATATTTAATCTATACTTCATATTTGCAATCAGCATATCCATCTCATCTTTAGTGGTCTTCTCTGCTGGCTGAAGTAAAACCCTTGTTCCACCTTGTAAATCAAGTCCTTTTCTAATATTAGTAGTAGGAGCTTCATAAACGCTCAATCCAATGTCTTCCATCTCTCCTGTATGAATCACTTTAGTTTTGTTAACTTTAACAAATTTAGTAACATTAACAGTCTGATTCAAAGTCTCATTAAAAACAGGCTCAACTATTTTCTTATACTCTGTTTCATTCAATTGTATCACTTCAATTTTCTCTTTTGTCACCAGTTTATACAGTCCTTCAGTAGTCTTGAGATTAACTGTCCTGTTTAGTTTTAAATCAGAAACAAAATCAAAATAATCTTCAATATCATCAATTGGAACATTATTCATACTAATTACTCTTTCTCTGCTCATAGGAGTCGCAGTTGGTTTAGGGCTTTGTATTCCTGCTATAGAAGCAGAAGAATTAAATGCAACACTTCTTATCGCAACTCCTTTTGCAAAAGGATTTGGATGAATAGCTACAAGAGCAAGGACTATAGCTATCAAAGCAATTATTACTCTTGTGTTTGTAAAAATTTTTTTAGTCTTCGACATGTTTGTGTTTCCTCATTAAAAACCATTTCAAAATACCTGCATTTTGAAGCCAGGTGTTAATAATATCTGCAAACAAACCAATCAGTAAAATTGTCATTATTTGTCTTAATATTTCTGACTGTGCAAAAATTAAAGCAACAGTTATAGCAGAGATTGTAGTTATACTCATAGTAAGTCCTGTTTTTGCAGCCCCAATATAAGCATCATATGATGTGCCTTCTTTTTTCTTCAACATTTTTGTGCTAAGCAATATATTAGTATCTACACTATAACCAATCAACATTAAAAAAGCAGCAATGCCAGCAGTGCTAATCTTTATTCCGATTATATTTGCAACTGCTAAGGTTACTATAATATCTGAAAAAGCAGCTAAAATAACTGCTAAACTAGGGATAGGAATTCTAAAATAAATAAATACAACAATACCCATAAATATAAAGGCAATAATAACTGCCCTTATAGTCTCACTAAAAAAACTTGCACCAAGACTGCTTCCCATAACTTCAACATTATATTCCCCGCTTTCCAGCTCACCTGTTTTCTCTTCAATAACACTAATCAACTGCTCAGATTCAACATCAGAAGCTTCTATAATAACTCCAAATTGTGTTCCTCCCCTAGAAAGTGCTCTCACTAATACGTCTGCTTTAGGAAATTTTTCATTCAAAAAATCGTTCAGCTCTTTTGTATCAAGAGCTTTTTCAATAGAAATAGTAATTCCTCCTTTTAGGCTAACTCCTTTATGCATAAAATCTCCAGTCACTGCTGCTTGTAATGCAATTTGCAACACAGCTAAAATAAGTAAAATTACTGGAATCATTAAGAGTTTCTTATAGTTCTTCTCATAAAATTCTCTAAAAGAAAATTTCTTCTTCTCTTCTTTATACTCTTCGTGTTCCTTATGTTCTTCTTTGTGTTCAGAATGTTCTTCAGACAATAACCACACCCTTCTCAGAAAAAAAGATGATTGTTTATAAATATTTTGCTTACAAAGCAGCTTCAATAAAATTTTTAAATAAAGGCTCTGGTCTTAAAGGCCTAGAATTAAATTCAGGATGTGCTTGTGTTGCCATAAAAAATTTTTTATCAGGTAATTCTAATACTTGCATGATTGGATATCCAGGAGCTTTGCCGCTGAATACTATCCCGTGTTTTTCTAAAGTATCAATATATTTTGGATCAACTTCATATCTATGTCTAAATCTCATTCTAATTTTATTTTTTCTGCCAAAAAGCTCATAAGCTTTCGTATCTCTCTTAATCTCAATATCCCTTCCTCCTAATCTCATATTTCCACCAAGACCTTCTATTTTTTTCTGCTCAGGTAAAATATTAATAACAGCTTCTCTGCATCCAGGGTCAATTTCAGTTGAGTTTGCTCTTTTTATACCGCAACGACTTCTTGCAAACTCAATAACAGCCATTTGAAAACCAAAACATAAACCAAGAAAAGGTATGTTTTGTTTTCTAACATATTTTATGCAGGCAATTTTTCCTTCAGTTCCTCTTGTTCCAAAGCCGCCTGGAACAACTAAGCCGTTTAATCCTTTTAGTTCTTTTTCAGCTGTTGTTCTTCCTTTCTCAATATCTGTTGTATCAATAAATTTAACCTCAACCTTAGCATCATTGTGTGTTGCAGCATGTTCTAACGCCTTTAAGATACTTGCATAAGAATCATTTAAGCCCATATATTTACCAGCAATGCCTATTTTAACTAATTTACTTGATTTAGAGTGTTTTTCTACAAATTCTTTCCATCGCTTCAATTCCTTCTTTTGCTTCCAGCTGCTTATTCGTTTTCTAAGATCAAGTAGGTCAATAACTCTATCATCTGCCCCTATTTCTTTCAATAATAAAGGAGCCCGATAAACAGTAGGCGTATCGTGCAGTCCAATAACATTTTCAACAGGAACATTAGAATAAACACTTATCTTTTCTTTTATTTTTTGTGTAACAGGTTCTACACTTCTACAAACAATCATCTGTGGTTGAATTCCAAGCGCCATCAATCTATTTAATCCAAGTTGTGCAGGCTTGCTTTTCTGCTCACCAAGATTTGGTGGCTCAATAATATAACTTACATTGATAAAACAAACATTATCATCTCCTTCTTCATATTTAAGCTCTCTTATTGCTTCAATCATGTACGCGTTTTCATAATCTCCAACAGTTCCTCCAATCTCAATAAGCACAATATCTGCATTTTTCTTCATTCCAAGTTCTCTAACTCCTCTTTTGATTTCGCCAGTTACGTGGGGAATAAACTGAACATCCCTTCCTAGGTATTCTCCTTTTCTCTCTTTTTTCAAAATTCTGTTAAATATAATCCCAGCAGTCAGGTAATTATCAATACTTAAAGGCAAATCCAAAAATCTTTCATAGCTTCCAAGATCCATATCACATTCCATTCCATCATCAAGAACATAAACTTCTCCATGCCTAAATGGATTTAATGTTCCAGCATCCTGATTAAAATAACCATCAATCTTAATCGGAGCAATATTTAATCCATAATACTGCAATAATTTCGCAAGAGAAGAAGCAAATATTCCTTTCCCAACTCCGCTCATTACGCTTCCAGCAACAATCACATACTTTGTCTTGCCTTTTCTATATCCTTTAGGAATAGGTGTAAAGAACTCAGAACTAGCTGACTTACTTGAAACAGAACTAAGTATATCTTGGCCAGTCAATAAAATTCCCCCCTATTTAAGAAATAAATTTTTGAGTGCATAAAAAAAACAAAACTGATTTGTATATAAATATTGTTATAACTTAAAATATACTTTGTAATAATCCTGAGAAAACTTTAGATCCATCAAACCCAGGTATAGGCAGCATATTAAAGATAAATAAAAACATATTAATCTTCTTTGTTATATGTACTAAAGACAAGTACTTCTTGCTAACCATGTTCTTCTTCAACATTAAAGTAGTTATTAACCATATTATTCCATTCATAGCAGGGCCTGCAAAAGCAACAATAGAATAAGATAAAGGAGAAACAGCTCCTGCTCCACTTATACTAACATAAGCAGGAACAAAAAATATGAATCCTGTTCCCATTAATTTCATCATTAATCCTAAAAAAAGCCAAAAATAAGCAGCATTAAACGTAGCTTCTAAACCAAATCCAATTGCAACAAATTTATGCGCAAACTCATGCAGTATTATAGCAGGAGCAGTTGCAAGAGCAGCAAATTTTAAACTTCCCCAATTAAAACCAGGTTTAGCTGCCAAAGGATCATAGCTCTCAGGAGCCCTATAAACAAATCTTTTTAAAACATCAGAGAATATATATCCTACTATCAAACTCATTGCAATAATATCAAATATTTCTTTCCCACTCAATATCATATTATGGATAAAAACTAATTTATTTAAATAGGTTTGGATAAAATTTATATAACAAACCAATTTAGAAAATATCATGACATCATTAATAGTTGTTCTAAGCAGCGGAAAAGGAACATGGGGCCATGTTGCACAACTAATTGCAAAGCAAGATTGGGAAAAAATATTTCTAATTACAAATGAATTTGGTAAAGAAAATTTTACAGTAAAAGAAAAACCAGTAGAATACATTGTAATAGACTCAAATAAATTTCTTTCAGAACTGGTTAAAGAGATTCAAACCGCGCTGCAAGGAAAAATAACAGACACAGAGGTAGCTTTAAATTTTATCTCAGGAACAGGAAAAGAGCATATGGCAGTTCTTTCAGCCTTGTTAAAACTTGGTCTAGGAATAAGGCTCGTAACAATTACTCCAAAAGGAGTTGAAGAAATCTAATTTCTGCGAACGAAGTGAGCACGTGGGGCTTTATGCCGCACATTGCGTGTCAACCGAGCGTAACCAGTTGAATTAATCGTGAATCTTCTTGTATTTATTCATCAATGAAGCTATAACAGTTGCAACTAAAGTAATTCCAATAGCCCAACTCAGTAAAGTCTTGATTAAAGTTTCAAAACCAAACAATAAATATAATAAATAAGCAGCACCAATACCAATTAAAAGTTCAAATTTTATTCGATTTCTTAAGTGAGAAACAAATTCTTCAAGAACTTTTTTCTTTTTTTTCTCTTCTGATTTTCCTTGCTTGATTACAGCACCTTTTAAAATATCTTCCCAAGTTCTTGCCATTTTAATCCATAATTTTATACCATTTCAATAATAATCTATCAGTTGCTTTAACAATTTCCCATCCATTTCCTTCAACAACAACACAATTTTCTTTTAATTCAGCTTTTGACTCATTAGCCTTTCTGATATAGATAATATCATCTTCATCTTCACATGTTTTTATAGGTCTTTCTTTACAAGCATTTGTTTCATTCTTATCACAAGCAGCAATTGGATAAATACCAAAACCTTTTGTCAAACTCAAACTAAGCTCAGCGCTTGCTAAAGCAACATATTGTAAATCCCCTCCTACAGGATCAAAAGTAATGTAAACGTCTTGTTTTCCAAAATCATTATCAATACTTCCAGCTATACTGATATTCTCAAGCTGTTTTGGCCCAAAATGAAGAGGAACATCCCAAACAGTATCTCCTTTTTGCACTTGTGTATACCACATCCCATTAACATAAACAAATGAAAATCCATTATACATATAATTTATGTCGCTTTCCTCTCCTTTCAGATTTCTCTGATGCAGTTCATCAATAGTAACTGCTTTTTCTTCTGGCCCAATTATAAATCTTATAGAAAACAACACTATAAATCCCAAAATAATAACAGCAAGGATAATATAAAGCATTTTTGAGCTTTGTTTTTCTGTTTTGCTTTCTTCTGCTCCTTCTGGTTTTTTCTCTTCTTCCATGATTAAAGCAAAAAAATTCACTTTTATATATTTATCGTAATTCTAAACAAAAGATTTATATACTATTAAATAAAATATTTAAAAAGTTAATAATTAAGACATAATTAAAACTATTAAAAATAATAGTATAAGAATGGTAAAAATACAAAAGCTACCAAGTGGGCAATTAATTCTTACTATTCCAAAAAGACTTGCTGAATACGAAAAGTTAGAGAAAGGAATGGAGCTTGTCTTTGAAAAACACAAAGAAGGATTCATATTAAAAGTTGTGAGGAAAGGAAAGAAATGACAAAAAAAATAGTAATCAGATTGGAAGATGTATGGAAAATATATAAGATGGGAGAAGTAGAAGTGCAGGCTCTTAAAGGAGTTAATCTTGAAGTAGAAGAAAGTGAATTTTTGGCTATAATGGGACCGTCTGGTTCTGGCAAATCAACAGCAGTTAATATGGTTGGTTGTCTTGATGTCCCAACTAAAGGGGAGATATATCTAGATCACAAAAATATTGCTCATCTTTCAGAATCAGAACTTGCTCAGATCAGAGGGCAAAAAATAGGTTTTATATTCCAGCAATTTAATTTAATTAACACTTTAACTGCAAAAGAAAACATCATGCTTCCTATGATTTTTCAAGGTGTTCCAGCTAAAAAAAGAGTTCAAAGAGCTGAAAAACTCCTGAACATGATTGGTCTTGGTGATAGAATGGATCACAAACCAACAGAGCTTTCAGGAGGACAGCAGCAAAGAGTTGCAATAGCTAGATCATTAGCAAATGATCCTCAAGTGATTCTAGCTGATGAACCGACAGGAAATCTTGATTCAAAAACAGGACAATTAGTTATGGATTTTTTATGTAGGATGAATAAGGAAGAGAAAAAAACCATAATTATGGTAACTCATAATCGCGATCTCGCAAAATGCGCTGAAAGAATAGCGTACTTGCATGATGGTGCTATTACTAAAATAAAAAAAACAAGGTGATGAAAAATGAATAAAAAAATAATTTTAAGTTTGTTTGTAAGTTTATTTGTTCTAGCTGGTTTAGTATTTGCAGCTATACCAGACGCAGCACAAATAAAAATAACTTTGATAAGTCAAGAACCAGACCCAGCCAATCCTGGAGATGTTATTGACTTAAGGTTTAAAGTAGAAAACACAGGTTCAACTCCTTCAGGAGATCTTGTGTTCGAGATCCTGCCTGAGTATCCTTTCTCTTTGTACAGAGGTTCTTCGCTGCAAAGCATAGGTTCTTTGCAAGGCAGGCAAACAGATGAAGAAGGAGCAATACTATTATATAAAATAAAAGTAAACGAAAATGCAGTAGAAAGAGAAGAGACAATTGATATAAGATATAGAGCAGAAGATGATGCAGTAGATCCTGCTTGGGTTACAGTAGAAGATTTCCCAGTAAGAATAAGAACTAGGGATATAGTTGTATCAATAGAAGAAATAACTACTTCACCAGATCCAATTCCACCTGGCAAAGAATCAACTGTATCTTTGAAAATAAGAAATAATGCAGATTCGTTAGTCAGAGATGTCAAAATAAAATTAGATATGTCTGATGCTACAGTTCCATTTGCCCCAATTAGATCTACAACAGAAAGGCAGATATATCAAATTGATGCAAAAAAAGAAGTTGGAATTGGTTTTAATATAATTGCAGAACCAGATGCAGACGGTGGAATATACAAAGTTCCAATAACAATCTCTTACACAGACGAAACAGGAACATCTTATTCAAAAGATGACATTCTAACTTTGAAGATAGCTTCAGAAACAAATATTCTTGCGACTATAGATTCAACTGATATCTACAAAAAGAATAAAGCAGGAGAAGTTACAGTAAAAATAGTCAATAGAGGACTAACTGAAATAAAACTTCTTACTGCAAAACTAGCAAGCAATGATGATTTTGAAGTTTTATCTCAGCAAGAAGTGTATATAGGAAATGTTGATTCAGATGACTATGAAACAGTTGATTTTACACTTGACATAAAATCAAAAGAGCCAGTAGTAAACCTGCCTGTTGAATTAATCTATATGGATTCTACAAACAATGAAATGAAACAAACAATGAATGTTGGTCTTAGGGTGTTTAGTGAATCTGATGCACAAAAAGCAGGAATAGCAAAAGAAAAAGGTGTTGGCTTAACAATAACTTTCCTAATTATTGTAGTTGGTCTAGGAATATATTGGTGGAGAAAAAGAAAGAAGAAAAAGAGCAAAAAACAGTAAAGACACAATTGAGGACTATTACCTATGAATAAAGATTATTTTAAATTTGCAGTTAATAATCTAAAGAATAGAAAGATTAGATCATGGCTTACTATGATCGGAATATTTATAGGCATAGCTTCTGTAGTGGCTCTAATTGGTTTGGGTGAGGGGCTAAGACAAACAATAAATGCTCAATTTGGTTTCTTAGGAACAGATGTTCTTTCTGTCACTGCTTCAGGTGGGTTTGGTCCTCCTGGAACAGGAGTTGTCGATCCATTAACAAACAAAGAATTAGAAGCAATAAAAGATGTTGCAGGAGTAGAAGGAGCAGCAGGAAGGATTATGGAGTCTGGAAAACTTGCTTTTAATAAACAAGTTGGTTTTGGTTATGCAGTAAGTATGCCTGATGGAGAAGATAGAGACATTATGGAACATCTGATGAATATGGAAGCTGAAAAAGGAAGGCTTTTAGAAGATGGAGAATCTGGCTCTGTTTTCTTAGGAGCAAACTTTGCTGAAAAAGATAATGGATTTGGAAAAGCCATACTTCCAGGAGCTAGAGTAGAGATTCTAGATATTGAATTCAAAGTAGTTGGAATAATGGAAAAAAAAGGGAATTTTCAACTAGACTCAGCTGTCTTTGTTAATGAAGATGATTTAAGAGATTTGGTTGGCAGGCCTGATAATGAGTATGATATAATTGCTGTAAGATTCAATGAAAAGGTGGATGTAGAAAAGATACAATCTGATATTGAAAAAAAAATAAGGAAAATAAGGGGTATTAAAGAAGGTGAAGAAGATTTTTCAGTAGATACTCCTCAATCAATCTTAGAAAGCGTAAATTCTGTTCTGCTTGCAATACAAATCTTTGTTTATATTATAGCAGGAATTTCTCTTTTAGTTGGAGGAATTGGAATAATGAATACTATGTACACTGCTGTTGTTGAAAGAACAAAAGAAGTTGGAATTATGAAGTCAATAGGAGCAACTAACTCAACAATATTCACTTTATTTTTTATAGAATCAGGATTCTTAGGAACAGTAGGGGGAATGATTGGTGCTTTGCTTGGTGTTTTAGTTGCGACAGGTCTTTCAGCTGTCGGAAGGATTGTATTAGGCACTGGTTTGATATCAGCTCGCTTCAGTCCTCAATTAATTATTGGAGCATTATTATTCTCATTTATACTTGGTTCATTTTTTGGAACATTGCCTGCAATTAGGGCAGCAAAACTAAACCCTGTGGATGCCTTGAGGTATGCAAAGTGATAAAGGATGTATTGAAATATTCAACTTCAAACTTATGGAATAGAAAATCAAGAAGTTTTCTTACAATCCTTTCTATACTGATAGGAATAACAGCAATTTTTGCATTAATTAGTTTTGGACAAGGATTAAATTCTTATATGCTTGAATTTGGAGAAGAGATGGGAACAGACAAGATTTTCTTGATGCCTGGGGGTGGATTAACAAGTGCTCCTGGAACAAGTAATATACTTTTTTCAGAAGAGGATTTAGATTTTATCAGAAAAGTTAATGGAGTAGGTGAAGCTTCAGGAATGTTTATAGAAAATGGTAGAATTAAATTTAAAGATTACAGAGAAGTTTATACTTTTGTCATTGGTCTTTCAACAGAAAGTAAAGAAAAAAGATTAGTTGAAGAGATGTTTGGTGGAATAGAAATATTAGAAGGAAGAACTCTAAAAAAAGGAGATACTCTAAAAGCAACAGCCGGTTTCAGTTATACTGTTCCAAACAGATTATTCAAAAAAAGAGTTAATATTGGAGATAAAGTAGATGTCAATGATGTGGAAGTTGAAATAATTGGAATATATGAAGAGATTGGAAGCCCTACTGACGATGCCCAAATGTATCTTTCT
>JAHWIM010000028.1 GCA_019322535.1 Candidatus Woesearchaeota archaeon | reverse complement strand
TTCAAGAAAGAAGAACACCATCTGGAACTAAAAATTCTAATGTTGGAATAGGATATATTGGAAATAGACTAACTCAAGACAGAAGTTTTGACGGGCTAATAGATGAAGTAGCAATCTTTGACAGAGCTTTAAATGAGTCAGAGATATTAGAATTGTATAACAAAAGTTTAGCTGGTGATAATTATTGTGAACCAATATGTACAGATGTTGATAATGATACTTATGCGATTGAAGGTGGTGATTGCGGCACAATAGATTGTAATGATACTAATTCAAGCATTTATCCTGGGGCACCTGAGATATTAAATGGTGTTGATGATGATTGTGATGGTCAGATAGATGAAGGTGTTTGTGGCAATTTAGTTTGTGAAGCAGGAGAAACTTATAGTAATTGTCCAACAGATTGTGCAGCGCCTGCAGTTCCTACAGGAAGAGTTTTCCTTACAGCATGCTATGAAAATTGGAATTGCAGTGAATGGGGACCTTGTTTTCCTAATGGAACTCAATATAGTGATTGTTGGGATATTAATAGCTGTGATGAAAAATATGATGAAAGAATAATTGATAAAGTTTATTTTAACAAGAAACCTATTTCAGTAAGATCCTGTACTTATAAACCAACATGTAATGATGGAATTAAAAATCAAGATGAAACAGATATAGATTGCGGTGGAAGCATATGTAGTAAAAGATGTGAAGCTGGAGAGAAATGTTTGAGGGAAAGCGACTGCCTTCAAAATTGTGATATAGAAAGAGGAATTTGTTATAAACCACCTGTAGTAGAAGTTCCTGCATTAATTAGAACATGCGAATTATTTGGGGTTGATCTTGGACGTTGGTCTATATTTTGCTGGTATTGGTGGGTATTAGGAGTAATTTTGTTTGGTTTATTATTAACATACTTTATTAGACAGCAGGCAATAGCAGTTCCACTGCCGCCACCATTAATGAAGATGGCTCATATGTGTCCTAGATGTCATACTCGCATGAAAAGAGACGGAGAAATCAAAGCAGGAATAAAAGGAGGAATAAGAAGAACTTATTATTGTCCTAGGTGTAATTATAGAACTATACAAGATGAGCATTTATCTGGTAGTGAAGTTATTGCTCTTATGAAAGACAAAAAAATTAAATCAAATATCTTTGAGAGAAAAGTTCATATTTGCCCAAGATGTCATACTCGCATGAAAAGAGACGGAGAAATCAAAGGAGGTATAAGTGCTGGAATAAGAAGAATGCATTATTGTCCTAAATGTAGTTATAGGGCAATGAAAGACGAACATTTATCTGCTCATGGAGTGCGTGCTTTACTTAAAGAAAAAAGGAAAGCAAGATTACCTAAATCAGATGCAGAGAAAAAAGCTGCTAAACTTGAAAAAGAAAAGAAAAAAGCTGTAAAAGAAATACACGGCGAAATGCTCAATGAAATTGAATCTGAGTTTGAGTCTTTCTTAGATAAAGCAATTGAGAAAGGATATGATAAAAATAAAGTAAAAAAAGCATTGATTGCATCAGGATTGCCTAAAAAGTTTATAAATAAGAATTTCAATAAATATTTCAAAAAACATTCAAAAAAATAATAATATTTTTAAAGTGAATTCTTTTTTGCATATCAAATGGCACAAATTAAAGATTTACAAGCAAGACAAGGTAAGGTAGATATTGTTGTTGAAGTAGTTGATTTAGGAGAAGTAAGAGAATTTAATAAATTCGGCAGAACAGGAAGAGTAGCTACAGCAACTGTTAAAGATGAAAGTGGAGAAATAAAAATGAGTTTATGGAATGAACAGATTGATCAAGTAAAACTAGGAGATAAGGTTCACATAACTAATGGTTATGTTAATGAATATCAAGGAGAACTGCAAGTTACAACAGGTAAGTTTGGAAAGTTAGAAGTTGTTGAAAGTAGTGAAGGTGGGGCAGAAAAAACAGAGGAAACAGAAGAAAAGAAAGAAGAAGTTAAAGAAGAGAAACCTGTAGAGAAAAAAGAAGGAGCTAAAGTTGAAGAAGTATCTGTTGAAGAAGAAGAGATTAAATAAAAAGGTTTAAATATCTTCTAAAAACAAACAACAACCTAAGGGGACGTAGCTCAATCTGGGAGAGCACTACGCTGAAGAAGAAATCTTTCAGATACGTAGGTGTCGCGGATTCAAATTCCGCCGTCCCCATTTCAATTCTTAATTTTTTTAATTAAATTATTAATTAAAATTTTAGTTAGAATTAGAATCCGCCTGATAATGTTCTTGACATTACTTGGATTGCTACAAAGTTGAATATTATCATTACTGCTGCAGAAATTAAAGCGTAGAATAAAACGCTTTTTGTGAGATTCCTACCTAATTCATATCTTTCATTTAATTTATCTGATCCATTTTCTATACCATTTGCCAGAATTGTTAGGATATAAACAATTTGTACAACATAGAAACCTATAACAATTTGGAAGAAATATGTTGGAATGCCATCTCCGAACATAGCAGCCATATTCATTTGTGCTGAATCTGCAGTGCCTGCAGACGCCATTGTGCTTAATTGTGAACTTAGTTTTCCTAGGATTAATGTTACCATTGAAGTAATTCCTATAACAATGCCAGAGATAGCTGGTGTTAAGAATTTTATCTGAGATTTCATTGAGGAGATTACATCTGCCATCAAATCTTTAAGTCTTTCATTAACTTTATGTATCTCTTTTACATATCTGGAGATATTTGTTAATGCCTTAGCAGCTATCTTAGGTCCTTTTTTAACAGATTCTATGAGAACTTTCATTGAGGATTCAATCAATTTTGATGGAAAAAATACAATTGCGCCACTTTTTGGGTTAAATATTGCATCTTTAACAGACATTCCAAGTCTTCTAATATTTGAGTTGACAATTGAAAAGAAATTTCCTGAGACAGAGTCTTGCATTGTGGCTGCAACTTTTTCAAATGCCATTTCTGCTGGAAGTCCGTCTCCAAGCCGGTTGCCTAGCTGGAACAGAGCTGAAGCAAATTCAATTTCAAGTTGTTTTGATTTTTCTCTTATTTTCATAATTTTCTTTGTTTTGAGATTATAATACAAACCTACTGAAAGGCTTATTGCAAGTATAACACATGTTGCTAGAAGAGAAGCACCCAATCCATACGGTCCAATAACATTTCCAACAGTTGGTCCTTCTGTTGCTGAACTTATCCTATATCCTAGTAAGGTAAATTTTGCTTCTAGTACATCTAACCCATCACATTCTGGTGTGTCTGAAGTGACCCTATGAAATCCTTCATTAATTATATAATCAAAATTACAATTAATTTTATTTAATAGAATAGGAGATACACCTATGATAAGTAGAATTATTCCTAATGCAATACATATTGTAAGGGGCTTTATTGAAATTTCTTTTCCAGCAAAATTTATTATAATATTTTTATATTTTTTTAATGCAGGATTTGATTCTGAGACATCTGTATCACCATAACCTGTTGGTCTTTTAGACAAAATAGATTTTCCTAGGAAATAAACGCCCACAGGTAAAATTAAGTTATACAACGCTGCTATGTGATACCATTTCACTTCTCCTAAAAAATTTACTACAAGGGGTAAAATGACTAGGCCTAGGATAGGAAGTATTACTCCTAACATGTGCAGCATTGTAATTGGGGATTTGAGATTATGTGCATAGTGCAACATTTTTTCATAAGTCTCTGATAGGATTACATCTAACGCTTTATCTAACATCTCGAGTCTTCTATCTTCAGATGCTTCAAAAAGAGATGATTCAATTAGATGGAATGCTTCAACAAATTCATTGTTCCATTTTCTCCAAGTTTCAAGATAAGCATCAAGAGATTCTTTAACTGATTCATATTTTTCTGTTTCAACATCCCATAGTATTTTTTTAATATCCAAAGATAATGGAGGATCTAGATGTTCTGTAGCGAATTTTAATGCTGCCTCTAAGTTAGAGGTATGCCTCATAAAAGTAACTACATAGAATGTGCACAGCACCATCTGATTGCTTGTTTTCATTCTCCAGCTATTTGCTATATAATTTGGAATTTTGCCGAAAGCAGACAACCCAACAACACCAGCTATAAGAAATATTAATATGAAAAACATAGAGTTGAATATAGCAAAAGAGATTAGTGAACCAAAAAGCATAATAATCAAAGGTCCTAAAATTGCAAAAGAGCTAACACCTGTTGGAGTAATTTCTAAATGAGAAACATCAATTAATTCCTGCATTTCAGCTGCTTTTTTCTTATTAGGAGCAACTTTTAGAAGCTTTTCACTGAAATTACAAGCTTTTTCATAGAAGCCTAATCTTTTAGGGATATATTCTTTTTTGAATTGCTTGTATTCCCGAGACCAGGTTTTTGTTGTAAGGTTTTCTGGAGATACCTCTAACTGTTCTTTTAATTTTGCTTTATATTTTTTTAATAGAGCTTGGACTTCTTCTTGCGGAGGCATTTTATTTTATAGTTCTTTTTTTCAGAGTTCTTTTTAGCCACTCATTCCAGTTAAAGAATATTCTTTTACTGTCTAGAGCACCTACCTCTTCTCTTACTTCTTCTGATATTTTATGGAACGCGTCATTTGTTGCTATTGCGAATGTTGCTTCTAACATATCAGGATCATTTGCTTTTTCACTTGCTTTAACTAATGTTTCTTTTATTTTAGCTCTTAGTTGTATATTATCCCAAACAGCATCCCAATTTCCAGCCCATTCTTTGACATTTCCAGCAATTGCTTTAAGAAGGTCTGAGTCACCATTCATTAAATCATCTGATGGCTGGAGTTTGTCTGTAGCTGCATCGTATTTCATCAAGTCAACAAATCCATGTTCCAGCATTGGATCTTTTTCCCATTCTTTTCTGACTTCAGTGATTTGCGTCACTCTTCTCCATTTATGTATTCCATCTGGCGACCTAATTGGGTTTGCAACAACTACAAGGTCAGTTGCTTTAAATGAAGTTCTAGGAACTTTGAGATCATTTACTACTCTATCAAATACACCATAAGGAGATTCTCCATGAATTGTTCCTGCTACTACATTTGCCATTGCACCAACTCTCATTGCTTCATATAGAGCGAGAGCTTCAGTGCTTCTTACTTCTCCTATAAAGAGAGCAGAGTCGCCTAATCTTAAAGAGGTTCTTATACCCACATCAGCTGGAACTTCAGCACCTCCTTTTGCTAGAGCTGAACGAACTTTCATTTGTTGGATGTTGTAATTGAGTTTTCTTAATGCACCAACTGGCAATTCTAAAGTATCTTCTACTGTAATTATCCTATAACGCCTCATAATCTCAACAAGAATTGCTCCTAATAACGAGCTTTTTCCTGCGCTTCTTGTTCCTGCAACTAACATTGTTCTTGTTCCATCTATAACAAAACTAAGCAGACCTGCTGCGAGAGGATCTATCATTCTAGCTTTGATAAACAAAGGCAATGTCCATGGTTTGTCACGGTGTCTTCTAAAAGCATACGCAAGACCAAATGGATTTAAAGGCGGAGCAATTATTCCAACTCTTGCTCTTGCTCCAGGGATTTCAATTTCTGTATCTAAAATAGGATTTGCTTCATCTAAAGGTCTTCCGCTAATCATTCTTAATTTTGAAGCCCATGATTCTGATTCTGGTGTTGTAGGAACAATATTAGTTGTACAATCACCATACTCTGCATGAACTATAAACATAGGAGTTAGACCCATCGGAGAGTTAATAGTAACATCCTGGATTTTTGGATCTTGGAGAAGAACCTCTATTAAACCAAAACCAACAGTATATCTTACGAGGATTTCTGCAAGTTCGTCGGTTTCTCTTTCTCTTAATCTTATATTTCTACGTTCTGATAATTCTTCAATTAAGTCACGACCAACATTATGAAATATAGCACGCATTCTTTCAGGTTCAACAAATTCCTGTTTTTTTGGCTTGTGTTCTGCCATTATTTTTCTAGCAAGGTCTATAATTTCGTATTTTTCTTCTGAAAGTCTAAACTCAGGAGGCATTAGATGGTAGAGATATTGTACTGAGTCTGGAAGCTTGAATACTGTAATCTCTGTACTTTTTCCACTAACAGTATATGTTCCGATTTCTTCTCCACCTTCTGGGAATTCTGCCATAAGTTTTGTAAACATAAAATCTGGTTTTACTGTTGGTCTGAAGATTCTTCTATAGGCAGATCTGTCACCAAGTTTATAACCTGGAAGATATGGTTTTGCTATTGATATCAATCTTGTTGTATCTAACTCCTTTATTAGAAAATCAAGTAACGCAATGTATTTCTGCTGGCAGCTAATGTATCTTTTATCTACTGTTTTTTCAATTTCAACTGTTCCTCTTCTATGTTCTCTTCTGAGTTCAACAAAAGCCCCTAAGGGATCTTCTTTAAGCAGTCTAAAGAATAAAAGCTGTAATCTAGAATATTTAGATGCAAACCATTTTTGACATTCTAGACCCATTGCAGCATAGCTAAAAAGATCTTTTCTTTTTGCAAGTTTTTTGAAGAGGTCTGTTATTTCAAGCAAAAGTTGAGTTTGATAGAAATCATATTCATAGTCTCTTTTTTGTACAAATACAATTTTAGATACAGTACCTGTTTCAATTAGGATTTCTATTGTTTTTGACATTACCATTGCATTATCTTCTAGGGAAGGAATATAGGTTAATTTTTCACAATCGATTCTTAGAGTTGTTTCTTCTCCCTCTCTTATTAAATCATAAGAGTAGGGTTCTTTTTTTGGTTCAAATGGCATTTTATTCCTCTTTTGATTCCTCTTTTAATAGTTCTAGAGCCATCTCAATTAGATGAGATTTATTTCTGTATTTTCTTTTGGCTTTTATCTCTTCATTGATCCATTTAATTAATTCTTGATCAATTGTTGCTGAAATCGGCTTTTTTGACATTTTTAATAAATTAGGGTGTTTGAGTATATATTATTTTCTAATATTTTATATTATTATAAATATTAAGTAATATTTTATATTATTTTATAATATATTAGTATAAAAAGTTTTTGTTTATTTAGTCACTACTTTTGTATACTTACATAAGTTTAATAAATTTAAAATGAGATTTATTCTAAAATGGCAAATGAACTAGGGTTTTTGGGTGGTGCTGGGAAAGCTCCTGCAAAAAAGAAGAAAGGTATTAGTTTATTTGGTGGTAAAAAAGCAGCTCCTGCAGGACCAAGTATTCCTGATGTATTAGAACAATTAAATGATGTTGGCACTAGAATAAGTTTGTTAGAAGATAGAAGTACTAATTTAAGTAGAAGGACACAAGTTACTGACTCTAATATACTTAATTTAAGAAAAAGAATAGATGATGAAATTAAAACCATTAATTCAGATCTCGTTGAAATAAGGAGATCAGTTACAGAGATGACTAATAAAATAGATCTTATAATTAAAGAACTTAAGACTAGAGCAGGAAAAGAAGATGTTGAAGTTATAAGAAAGTATGTTGATATGTGGGAACCTCTGAATTTTGTAACAAGAGAAGAGGTTGAAAAATTAATAAGGAGCATGGTTGGAGAAAAGTAAACAAAAGGTTTATATAATTTTCAATTAATAGGGTGATAATATGGCTTTATTTGGTAAGAAAAAAGAGGAAGCACCTGGAGTACCTCCTGGCGGAGCACCTATGCCACCGCCACAACCAGCAGGCCCTCCACAAGGAGTACCTACTGCTATTGTAATTCAGATGAGAAAACAAGGTTTAACTAATAATCAAATTGTTCAAACATTACAAAGAGAAGGTTATAGTTCTTCACAGATTTTTGACGCAATGAGTCAGGCAGATATTAAAGGTATTGTTGAAAAACCAGGAGAAGGAACAGCTGTTGAACCTGGTCCTGCACCTGCAATGCCTCCTCCAATGCCAGAAGGACCTGCAATGCCTCCAACAGGAGCACCACCTCCTATGCCTCCTACAACACCAGGAGCACCACCATCAGGAGCACCTAGTGCAAGCAAAGAAGAAATGGAAGAAGTTGCAGAATCAATAATTGATGAGAAATGGGAGGAACTGATGAAAGCAGTTGATAAGATTGTTGCTTGGAAAGAAACTACTGATGCTAAAATTACAAAAATAGAGCAGAAAATGGATGATTTAAAAAGTGAATTTGATGCTCTTCACAAAGGTATTTTAGGAAAAATAGAGGAATATGATAAAGGAATCAAAGGAGTGGGCACTGATATAAAGGCTATGGAAGAAGTTTTTAAGAAAACACTGCCAACATTTACTGAGAATATTCATGAATTATCAAGAGTAACAAAACAAATTAAAGGCAAGAAAAAGAAAACTGTTTAAAGAGTTTCCCGTGTTAGCAACGATATTGCAAACACAGCTACAAAGAATATAAAAAGAAGACCAATTACTTTTGGATTGAAAAATATTCTTGTTACATTATCTCTAAATGAAGAAGTTGCTGTACTAACTGCTTGAACTCCAGTGATATTCTCTGTACTTTCATTTACTGTTGATTTTAATAACCTTTGACCATAAACTTGGGAAAATCCAGCTACTACTATTACAATTCCTACTGCAAATATTGCCCATTGGACTGGCCTATCTGTTGTTATAAAATTAGCAAGATTTTTATCAGTTGCTCCAAAGATTTTATAGACAACAAGCAGCAGGACTATGAATAAGAAGAAAAGCACAAACCAAGGAGCAATGAAGTTAATAAGAGCAATAATATCTTCAGATAGCATTACTAAAAATGCTAATACTATTGCTATGATTGCATTTACTGTTTTACTGTCTCCCAGCATCTTTGTCATAGTTAATACAGCATAAACTAAAGCAAATACTAAAAGTGCTGGAAATATTATTGAAAAATATTTTAACAATCCAACTTCAAGGAAGGTTACCATTTTATCTTTTGAATAGTTCTCCTAACCATCTATCTAATGTGCCAGTTACCTTTTCTCCTTTTGATTCTGCTGTTATAAACCACACTATAATTCCAAATACTAGGAGTATTATAATTAAGCTTATTGTTTCTGTTCCAAAAATCTCATATAACCAGTCTAGGCCATAAAGCCATTCTGTTGAACCTATAAATATGAATAGGATCAATACAAAACAGATTAATGCAATCCATGATGGGATTGTTGAAGCGCCGGCAAATATACCAATTAATAATAGAAGCATGAGAATAGCTACTAAGATTAAAGAAACCTGCGGCAGCATAACATTGATTATATTTACTACATCAAAGCCTGCAGGATAAGTGCCCATAACATGAGGAATAACAACACTAAAACCTACTATTAAAGCAATTATGACATTAAAATTTTTTCTGCCTTTGCCTAGAATATGTGTTTTTTGCAAAACAGCAAATACTAATGTAAATATTAAAAGAAACGGCAGTAATACATCCATTAAGCCAAGATATTCGAGTGACTCAAAAAGTCTTCCAAAACTGAATAAACCATTTGCCATTTTGACACCTCTTATGATTTTCCTTCTTCTTTTTTTGCAGCCGGAGCTTCTTCTTTGCTCTTTGTGATGTATAAAATAAATAAGATTATGATTACAAGCAGTACTAATGTACCAACCCATTGGGTTTCCCAATGGTCAACAAGATAATTCCAGAATGTTTGTAACCAGCCCAAGGCGTTTAGAAATATTAAAACAACACCAATGAACATAAGAAACATAAAAAAGGTTCTCCATCCTCCTTTTAGGAATACATCTTCTCCTTCTTTGAAAAATGAACCTACTAATAATAGGAAAAAAACTGCAAGTAAAAGAAGCAAAACTATATTTGCAAGGGCACTATTTATAGCAGATACTAATTTTGTAGAAGCTACTACTAAAAATGATATTACAAAAGCAACCATTGCGTTGATGTTTTTCTTTGTGTATTTCTTGCCTTCAATTGTTTCTGTGCCTAGAACTTTTGTTTTTTCCAGGATTGCAAAGACAATTGTGAATACAAGAAGGAAAGGTAAAATTACATCATATACTCCAATTTGTTCAAGAAACCCCACAATACCTCGAAACACAGTCTCTTCTGCCATATGGTTTTATTTTAAGAATTTAAATATATAAAGCTTTCGTTTTACAAAAAGATTTATAAATATGGTGGGTATTAGTGGATAAAATGTTAAACAACAAAGATTTAGAAATTATGCGAAAGGAGCTTAGTAATTTTGATAGCAAGAGGGAGAATTTGATCAAAGAAAGCAGAGATTTGATTAAGCTTTCTAAACAGATCATTTATTCTGTACATAGGGATGATTTAGATAGTGCTGAAGAACTAATAAAGGATATAAACAAAAAATTAGATGAAGTAAATGGAATAGCAGCAAAAAATCCTAGATTAACTGAAGTTGGTGCTTACAGGGTGGCTGTTGGAGAATATGTTGAAGCAATTCTTTATTTTGAATTTGTTAAGGATAAGAAAATGCCAAGCCATAATGAACTAAATGTCGGCACTGTTCATTATTTATTGGGCTTATGCGATCTTACTGGAGAACTTGTTAGAAAAGCAGTTTTTTTAGCTGGAAAAGATAAAAGCAAAGATGTCTTGGTTATCAAGGATCTGGTTGATGAAATTTATGGAGAATTGCTTAAGTTTGAAGCAAGAGAAAGTGAATTAAGAAAAAAGGTTGATTCTGTAAAATATGATTTAAAAAAATTAGAGGATCTTGTTTTAGATTTAAAATTAAAAGGAAAATTATGAAAAAAATTACTAACTTTTTGTTTGAATTAGGCCAATTGAATAGAGTTAAAAGATCAGGATATTGGTTAATTAATATAAGAGATCCAGAATCAGTTGCAGAGCATAATTCTAGGACAACTCAAATTGCATTTATTCTTGCTAAGCTAGAAAACGTAGACCCATATAAAACAGCAGCAATCTGTGCTTTTCATGATATTCACGAAACAAGATTAAACGACTTGCATAAAGTAGGTCATCGTTATATTGATTTTAGGAAAGCAGAGAAAAAGGCTTTTGCTGAGCAGATGGAAAATCTACCAAAAGAAATTGCAGATGAATTAACTGATGTTTATAACCAGTACAGAGATCAAAGTTCTAAAGAAGGGATTGTTGCAAGAGATGCTGATTTACTAGATAACGCCTTAAGTGCAAAAGAACTTATTGAAAAAGGGAATAAAGATGCTCAAAATTGGATAGATAATATTAAAAAAGTGATTAAAACAGAATCAGGCAAAAAACTACTTATTGAAATAGAAAAAACCAGTTCAAATGAATGGTGGAAAAATCTAAAAAAGATTGAAAGGTGATATGATGCTAAATTATGAAGGCCTTAAAATTCAGTGGTTAGGGCATGCTAGTTTTAAAATTGATAATGAAATAACAATTTATATTGATCCTTTTCATATAGAAAGAGAAGATACTGCTGATTTGGTGTTAATAACACATGAGCATTATGATCATTGCAGCAGTGAGGATTTAGATAAAGTATGCGGCAAAGAAACAATAATAATTGCTCCTTCTAGTTGTGATCCTTCTATTGGAAGGGATTTTAGAAAAGTAAAACCAGGGGACAGGGTCGAGATAAGAGGAATTATAATAGATGTTGTTCCTGCTTATAATATGGGAAAAAAATTTCATCCAAAAGGAAAAGGTGTTGGTTACGTATTAACTATGAATGGAGTTCATATTTATCATGCAGGAGATACTGATGTAATTCCAGAGATGGAAAAGATAAGAGCAGACATTGCTTTATTGCCTGTTGGCGGAACTTACACAATGAATGCAGAAGAAGCTGCTCAAGCTACAGATATGATTAAGCCAAAAATTGCAGTTCCTATGCATTATGGCAGTACTATTGGCGGAACAGAAGATGCAGAAGAATTTAAAGAGAAATGTTCGTGTGAAGTTAAGATTTTAGGAAAAGGAGAATAACTTATTTGTATTTTTTTAGAAATTCTTTTTTGAATTTATTGAAGTTATTTTCTTTTATTGCTGTTCTTATTTGTTTCATTAAATTGTTTATGAAATAGATGTTATGATAAGTACAATATCTCCATCCATTTGGTTCTTGCATTTTCATCAAATGTCTGATGTGGGCTCTTGTGTAGTTTTTGCAGATGTAACAGTTACAGTTTTTGTCAATTGGTTTTAAGTCATGTTTATATTTGGAATTTTTTATTACTAATTTTCCTTTTGATGTGAATAAAGTATTATGTCTTGCATTTTGTGTTGGGAATGTTGAATCAAAACAGTCTGCTCCTGCTGTAATTGCGTTTATTAGTTGTGCTGGAGAGCCTACACCCATTAAATATCTTGGTTTATTTTCTGGAAAATGTTTTACTTGAGCATTAATCATTTTGTATGTTTGTTTTTCTGGTTCTCCAATTGCTAGGCCGCCAAAAGCAAATCCATCAAATTTTAAAGAGCTGATAAATTTTGCAGATTTTTCTCTTAAGTCTGGATATAAACCACCTTGTGCTATGCCAAATAATAGTTGTTTTTTGTTTTTATGATATTTGATACATTCTTTTGCCCATTTGTGAGTTCTTTTAACTGCTAATTCAACTTCTTTTTTTGATTGTTTGTGTAGGGGCATTTCATCTAATACCATTGCAACATCAGAATCAATTGTATTTTGTATCTTCATCAATTCTTTAGGAGTTAGTAAGAATTTTTTTCCATCAAATGGGGATTTAAGATTCAACCCCTTGTCTGAACTTTTAATATAAAATGAATCTTTAATCTTTTGAAACCCACCAGAATCAGTAAATATACTTCTTTTAAAATTCATAAACTTATGAATGCCTCCTGCTTTTTTGATTATGTTAATTCCTGGTCTTAACGATAAAACAAAAGCATTTGAGATAATTGCTTGAATTCCAATTTGTTCTAGATCTTTTGGGTCTAAGTATTTTACAGCTGTTTTTGTTGCAACTGGCATGAAGAAAGGAGTCTCAATCTTACAATGAGCTGTTTTTAATATTCCTGTTCTTGCTTGCTTGTCTTTTGCTATTAATTTGAACATATTAACTCGGAATAATAATAAAATTTATAAATCTTCTTGGAAAACAAGATAGGTATGCTTAGAACACATACATGTGGGGAATTAATAAAGAAAAACGCTGGAGAAAATGTTACTTTAAGCGGCTGGGTTGAAACCCATAGGATTCAAGGTAGAATAAGCTTTATTCTTTTAAGAGATAGATATGGCATTACACAGATTTTTGTTAATCCTAAGCTTACAAAGGAACTAGGAGAGATAAGGAGAGAGACTGTTTTGCAAATAAAAGGAGGAGTTCAAGCAAGACCTGAGAATCAGATCAATAAAGAGTTCTCTACAGGAGAAATTGAAGTTGCTGCTGAAGAGATAAATATCTTAAATAAAGCAGATCCACTGCCTTTAGAAACAGATGTAGATTCAACAGAACAAACTAGATTGAAATATAGGTATTTGGATTTAAGAACTCCTAATATGCAAAAAAATTTATTGCTTAGGCATAAGGCAATTCAATTTATCAGAAATTATCTCAACAAAGAAGATTTTTTAGAAATAACCACACCAATTCTTACAAAATCAACACCTGAGGGAGCAAGAGATTATCTAGTTCCTTCAAGATTACATAAGGGGAAATTTTATGCGTTGCCACAATCACCTCAACAATATAAACAACTTTTAATGGTTGCAGGCATGGACAAATATTTTCAGATTGCTCCTTGTTTTAGGGACGAAGCAGCAAGAGCCCATAGGGCTCCTGGAGAGTTTTATCAATTAGATATGGAAATGAGTTTTGTTGAACAAGAAGATATTCTTAATATTGTCGAAGATCTTATGATAAAAATGGTTAAGGAAATATTCCCAGATAAGAAAATAACACAAATTCCTTTCCCAAGAATAAGTTATGATGAAGCAATGAAAAAATACAAAACAGATTCTCCTGATATTAGGAAAAATAAGAAAGATACTAATGAATTGGGATTTTGTTGGATTGTTGATTTCCCTCTTTTTGTGAAACAAACAAAAGAAGATTTTTTCTATGGAGCTGGAAAGGAATGGGCTCCCTCACATCATATGTTTACTGCTCCTAAACCAGAGGATATTCCTCTTTTAGATACAGATCCTGGAAAAGCAAAATCATTACAACATGATTTGGTATTAAATGGTTTTGAAGTTGGAGGAGGAAGTATAAGAATCCATGATTCTGAAATTCAGGCAAAAATATTTGATTTGATAGGTTTTACTAAGGAACAAAAAGAATATTTTTCTCATTTATTAGAGGCATTTAGATATGGAACACCACCACATGGAGGAATTGCTCCAGGTATAGATAGATTATTAATGGTAATAATGGGAAAAGAATCACTTAGAGATCTTATTGCTTTTCCTAAAAATAAAGAAGCACAAGATTTAGTGATGGGTGCTCCTTCTGAAGTATCAAAAGAACAATTAGATGAGTTGCATATACAACTCAAGAAATAATTATATTTCTTCTAGAACCATCAATGTCTGAGTCTTGTCAATACCCTCTACATTTCTTAATTTTTCTGTTATGAATATATTGAGATTTTTCATTGATTCTGATCTTACTTTTATTATCATGTCTGTGCCGCCTGCAACAATATCTGCTGACTCAACTTCATCAAATAACTTTAATTTTTTCCCTATATCATGCTGAGAAATCTTTTTTCCAAGTATACTTTGATTTAT
>JAHWIM010000027.1 GCA_019322535.1 Candidatus Woesearchaeota archaeon | reverse complement strand
GGTGCTTCTTTTCCATCAGTTTCTACAACAATTTTAGGAACACCAACCAAAGGATGAGCAATATTATAACCAGCTATCTTAACATGTTTGTCATTCCATAATTCCTTCTTAAGAGCATTACAGAATGTGTGTGTTTCTCCTTTTAATTCAATAACAATTTTGTTCTTAGTTTCCTCGACAATATTTACTTTCATGTTAACCAGAATTATCTAGTTATTTATAAGCTTTTCTAATCTCCAACAACCCACTTTAATCCTGTGTATTTTCTTCCTATGGTATTCCATAGTCATCTTTAAAGGAAAATCAAAACTCCAAAAATGACTCATTTTAAATCCTTTTTTCTTTATGAAATCGTCGATAAATTTATCTGATTCTAATTTATGAAAAGAATAAATCACAGGAGCAACTTCAATAGCTTGCTCTAAGAAAACTCTATCAGCATGTTTAACCTTTACACCAAAAGGAGGATTCTGCAAAACAACATCAGCTTTTTTCTTAAAATTCTTAACATCCTCGACGATAAATTCACTTTTTCCTAATTCAATTTCCATCTCCTTTTCAACAAATTTCAGATTCTCCTTTGCGATTTCTATTGCTTTCTCGTCGATATCCACAAAATAAACCTTCTCTGCACCCATCGCTAATGCACCAATTCCAAGAATTCCTGTCCCGCATCCAAGGTCAACTATCACTTTTCCAGAAATATCTCCGTTGTAGCTTGCAAACCAGATAACTTCTGCTGCAATCTCAGAATCTGTCTGGTATTGCTCTAGCTTAGTTCTCACTTTTCCAATTTCAAAGCCTTTTAGCCTTGAAAGCAGTACTGCTAGTTTTGATTTTGAGCTAATCTCCATTGTTTTATCTCACTTTTCTCATTTGTCTGTCTACATCCCCATATTTTATATAAATCTTTGTAAATCTAGTATCTTTCAAATCCCTACAAACTCTCACTTTTTACTTGATTTTTAAGCAAAAACTAGCTTATTTTGAGCATTTTAGTTCAATCTTGATAATAAACTTATTATCTTATTTTAGCTAAATATTTCCTTAGAATATACTTATTTTTATACTTATTTATTATAGCCTACAAACTCTCACTTTTTACCTCAAAAACCCACTTTTTTTGCCAAATTTTACTATCTTATGTTAAATTTCTAAACTCACTTTTTGCCAAATTTAGATCTTTTATTTTTCAATTTAATTTTAATTATTTTTTTCTTAAAAAATATTTTTCAAATCTTATTTTGTTTTCAATTTTTTTTACAAAAAAAACTTAATTTTTATTTTCAAATTTTTAAAAAATTATTTTATTTTTTTCAAAAATATTTCCCAAACATTCAAAATATTTTTATTTAATCATTGTCCCAACTTTTGTCCCAGAAAGCCCGAAACCCTTGAATTTAGCAGTCTCAGCCAGTCTCAGTCCTAGGACAGTCTTAGGACAATCCCAGGACAATCCTAATTTATTCCCAAGAATTATATCTTTTACAGAAGAAGAATTTGTCCCATTACTAGTCCCGCAGTAGTCTCTAAGTTGTCCCAAAAATCATCGAAAAGTTTATTAATATGATATACTTTCTAGCTTTTATGGCATGGTTATTCAAAAAAAGATCAAGTGCAATAGGTATAAACAAATTACATAATTTTCTTTCATTAGCTTTTCAAAAAGTAAAACAAGATATGAATCATACTTTTAGATGGCTTCAATATTTTCATCATAAACATAATGAAACAGATGCCAGACTTTCAAGGATTGAAGAACACCTTAAATACATTCCAAATACACATGAAGAGATCAAAAGAATAGTAGATAATTCTTATTCATATGGGCCTGTTTTGCAAAGAATAGAAGACCTACATAAAAGAATTGATGCAATAGAGCAGCAGAAAACAGAAAGAAAAGCACCCCTCAAAGAAAGGCTTATGAAGAAGATATCCAAGAATTCAAAAAATTATGTCAAAAGTGTTATCTTTTCATTTATTAAAAAATATGAAAAAATCTCTGGCCCGCAGTTAAAAGAGATAATTGTTGAAGAACAAGGCCTTTGTTCTAAGAGTTCTTTCTATAGGCTTCTTGCAGAATTAGAGCAAGATGAAGAAATTGATACAATAGAATCTAATAAAGAAAAAACATATTTACCAAAAGTACATATCGTCAAATAAATTTTCGTACATCAAAAAATATTTAAATAAGTTCTTTTAATAAAAGTTAGGGGTGGTAATTAATGGATGATATTCTATTGAAGAGAGTAGACTCTAAATTAGACGACAAGAAAATAAAAGTAGCATTTTCCCATGTATACAGAGAATTAGATGAACATCTTGATACTGTTAATGTAAATAGCTCTGAAATTCAGTCAAATTATGAATATTTGTGCGAGCTAGACAATAAAATAGCTAAATTAAACGAAAGAATAGATGAAATATTCAATGTTTTAAGCAATTTAACAGGCAAAAAACTCCTAAAAAAGCCTAAGTTTGAAGACATTGATCCATTAACAACAACAGAAAAAAATGTTTTCTTAAATCTCTACACAGAAGAAAAACCACTTACATACCACCAGCTTGCTAAAAAAATTAAAATATCCATACCTTTAGTAAGAGAGTATGTAACAAATCTTTTGCAAAAAGGAATACCAATCCAAAAAATATATGTTAATACAATCCCACATATTTTGCTTGATCCAAAATTCAAAAATCTGCAAGCAAAGAAAAACATTTTAAAGATTGAACAAAAGATTCTTGGCTAAAATTTTTTGTTTTTTCTTAATACTTTTATTCTACAAACATTTTAATCTTTGCTTAAAAGTTTTATACGAATAATTTTTAACAAATTTTTTGTTTTTTTCAAAAAATTTTAATTTTTCAAAATTTATGATTTTAATTTTTTAAATAAATTTTTTGCGCGAGCGTTTGCAATAAACCCATATTGCCGCAAGATGATATGGTTTGCCTTTTTTTCAGAAATCAAAGATAGATCAAAAAGCCTTAAATCCCTGCCTTATTTTTATCAAAAAAGCCCGGCTTTTTGGTTGAAATTATTAATTCTTTATAATTAAAACTTTTAATCTTTTCTTAATTTTTTTATTCAATAAACTTTTTAATTAATGATTAAAAGTTTTAGATTTATATCTATAAGGGTTATTTTTAACAATAAAATTTATATACCAAGGGGTCCCTTAGTAAACAAAAAAAGAGAACATGAAAAAAAATAACACCCTAAGTACACAGAAATTAGCGTCTAAAGCAGCGATTTATACTAGAGTTAGCACAGAAGAACAAGCAAAACAAGGTTTTAGTTTAGCTGCTCAAGAAGATGCACTAAAAAATTATGCCCAGGCAACAGGCTATGAATTATTTAAGATTTACAAAGATGAAGGCAAATCTGCAAAAGACATAAAACACAGGCCTGCATTAAAACAACTTTTGAAAGATGCAGAAGACAAAAAATTTAATGCGATTTTTGTTTATAAGCTTGATAGATTTAGTAGAAGCTTAAAAGATTTAATTTTAACAATTGAAAAATTAAAAGAATGGGAAGTAGATTTTATATCATTACAAGATAAAATAGAAACTGCCTCTGCTTCTGGAAAGCTGATGTTTCACATAATATCTGCTTTTGCAGAATTTGAAAGGGACATAATAAGTGAAAGAACAATATTTGGAATGACTGAAAAAGCCAAAGAAGGCAAAGCGATAACCAAAGCACCCAGGGGTTATAAGCTTATTAATGGCCAACTTACAATTGATGAAGAAAACAAAAAAGTGATTGAACAGATTTTTAACATTTTTATTAATACAAATCTTAGTTTAACTCAAATTGCTAAGCAAAATGGCCTTACTACAAGGGGCCTGATTAAATTGTTAAAAAATAGGACTTATTTAGGAGAAATAAAATTTAAAGAAAACTACAAAGGAGAGCATCAATCCATAATCTCAGAAGAAATTTTTAAAAAAGCGCAAGATAAGCTAGAAAATATATCTTTCAACACTGCTTTACAAAAAAATTATAATTTGACAAATAAAATCTTAGTTCAAGGCGATTCAAGATACTTTGATCCATATTATATGGATATTGTGGCTTATTTTATAACAAAAGGAGCGATAAATGTAGAAGAAAATGCAATCCCTCCAATCCAAGAACCCAAAGAAAAAGAGACTAAAAAAATAGCAGAACCTCAAAAATTTGCTAAATATATGGCTTATGTTTTATTAAAAAATGAAGGATTTTCAGATTCAGAAATATTTTTTGAAAGATACTTTGGAAGCAATAAGCCAGATGTTGGAGTAATTAATAATGAAAAAAGCATATTTATAGAATGTTTTTCATGCAGAGTTAGTAAAGTCATAGATTATCTTGCTCAAGACAGAGAACTTTGGGTTTTAACAAATGGAGCTTTCCCTTGGGACAAAAATCCACTTTTTGATTATATGAGATTATTTATATTCAAAAAAGGTCCTAATTGGGATTCTATTTTTAAAGAATATGAAAATAAAAAGAAAGAAATCTTGAAAAAAGTAAAAAGTCCCTTAGATTCCCTTTAGTTACAAAAAGTTTATAAATAACTTCTTTTCCATCAATAATATCTTCTAAAATTTATAAGATTTTAGATTAGTTTAATAAAATGCCACCAATAGAAGTGACTTCAAGATTAGCAAATGCAATTAGTAGATGGCACGCTGAATTTGAGAGTAGGGGAAAGGATTTAGAACAGAGTTTTGCAGATACTTCTAGTGCAGAACAACGAATGATAGAAGAAGAAAAACAGATTGAAGAGGGCATACATATAACTCACAAAAATTTTGATGAACTTCTTGATTTACTTGATAAAGAACATGTTGTTTTACCAAGCGGAGAAAATCTTACTGAAGAAAATTATCCAAAGATTGATCAATTCGGAGGGGCTACTTATGGGGGCGCAATGCTTTCTTTACGTTTACAAAGAGATATTGATGATTTCAGAAGATGGAAAGGAATAGATATTCCTTTAGATTCTTTAAAAAGAAAGACAAGGCTTCATTTTATGTTAGCAGAATTTTATATTGCAACAGGCCTCAGAATAGACCCATGCATTAAAGATATGAGTGCAAGGGCTGAATATGAAAAAGTAATCAAAGAAGGAAAAAAACTTTATGAAATACTTAAAGAGCAAGGCAATGGGGTTTTAACCAGGGCAAGATTAGCACATGATATAGGTGCTTCTTATAAAAGACTTTTTGACTTATTTTCAGAAACAGAAAAAGCAGAAAAATATGGGTATTTCATCAGAGAAGATGGCCGGGAAAAAAGGCATGAATTAATCAGAGACGCAAGAGACTGGTATTATAGAATGTTTGATCTCTCTCATGAATTAGAAGGAAAATTTACAACAGTAGACCTCTTTCATACAGAATATGAATTTAAAAGATATCTAAGAGATATTGGAGAATTAGATGTAGGATGTGTATTCCAAAGGTATATGACAGAGAAATTGCCTGAGCCAGATCCAGAGACAGAAGAGGAATATGCAAACTATTTTGATTGTTTTAAGACAGGAGAGACATGCCAATATAATGATGGGCGTTGCAGATGTTTAGAAGGCAAAAGAGAACAAGGGAATGCTCTTGCAAGAGTCGAAGTAATAAGAAACATTCTTTAACCAACATAACTTAATTTCTTCTTTTTCTGTTCTTCAGCTACTTTTGTGCTTTTCATAAGCAAATCTTTTAATTTTTCTTCAAATTTCTCTGCTTGCTTAATTAAAGGTTTATAATCAACTTTTAATCCAATGTATTTGTCTAGAATTTCAATAACCTTAGCAGCAGCTTTTGAATCAGGCAATTCACTACGAGTTTCAGCAAAAATACATGAAACAGGAACTTTTTTCTCAGCTTTTAACATCAAAATACCAGTAGTTCCCATTATTATTCCTTCTTTTAAAGCTTCAGAACCAGCAGCCTTTAGCTTATCACTCTTTTTTTCATTAGATGTATAATGAAAAGTTTTTGTTTCTGCAGCTGGCGCAGTGCTTCCAATACCTTCTAAACTTATAATCTCTTTTGCCTGTACTTGTTTGGCAATATCCACTATAGCATCTGTAAGCTTCCATTCAATACCAGCAGTAACAGAAATAGCATGAATAATTACAATATTGTATTTCCCGTTATAAAAAATTCCAATAGGTTCAACAACTTCTCCTTCATGAATAGCCACCATGGCAGGAAGCTCTTCAACCCAAATCTTTCCAATCTTTTCAGTTTCTAAATGATCTATCAAGAATTCAGTTGCTATTGTTCCAACAAGACCAAACCCAGGAAAACCCTCAATAATAATTGGATTTTTTGGCTTCTTTTTTAATACAACTTTCATGATTATTTAATTAAAATCCACATATATAAATCTTTTGTTCTATTGTTTTGTTTAGTAAGTTTTATATACTTTACATACAGAAAAAACAATATGCCATGGAATCTACATTTTGCAATTGGGATGGGTTTTGGTTTAGCATTGTGCGCGATTCTATATTTTAAATATAAAGAAATCCCTCTTTATGCTCCTTTAATCATGACAGGTCTTGGAATATGGGCAATAATACCCAGCATATTAAGATTTGTTTTTGATATCTCGCTTGATTCAAATATTTTCTTTTTTTATCCATTAATTAGATCAATGTTTCCAACAGGAGGCCAGTATGTTGGATTTTTGTTTTCATTATTCCTATATAACATAGGTATTGTAGGTCAAATAATGCACGTTAGAAAATAAAATGCCACCAGCACAATTCCATTTTGCAGTAGGAGCATTTATTGGTTTTATAATAGTTTTATTCTTCATCCCTCTAAAGAAAAAATGGTTAAAGTGGATTCCATTTATTATAACTTTATTTGGTGTTTTGGCAATGGTTCCAGATGTTGGAAAATTTGCAGCAGATTTTCCTTTACTTGGAAGAACCCCCTTAACTTCACCTCTGCTTGAAAAAGAATTAATTAAACCACAATATGATAATCTTTTCTTTTATCATGGCTATTTAGACAGAAATACAAACTCTGAAGTCAGGGGTGATTTAGCAATACTTGGATTTTTTGTAACTGTTGTTATATATTCCTTAACCTCAGTTGGTTATATTATTTATGCTAAAGAATATATGAAAAAACCCTCTAAAAAATGATTGACAATTATACATTTGGAAAATTTGTAATAGATGGTAAAGATTACAACAGCAATGTTATCTTAATAAACAAAACAGTTCGACCAGCGAGACATCTTCCTAATCATGAACTTAGTCTTAATGATTTTGTTCCTTTAGTTGAAGCAAAACCAGAATATATTATTATTGGAACAGGAGCAAGCGGAGTAATGCCTGTTCCTGAAGATATTTCTAATTTTATTAAAGAAAAAGGAATTAAACTTATTGTTGAAAAAACAGGAGATGCCTGCCAAACTTATAATGCTTTATTAAAAGAAGAGAAAAAAGTCGCTGCTTTTCTGCACAATACTTGTTGATTACATTTCCATAGCAAACATTGCTACCATTAAAAAAAGACCTTCTATTACAAATATAAGGTGATAAATGAATGGACTTAACCATGCAAATGCAAACCAACTAGGCCCAAAACCAACTTTAGCTAATGACGGCAGAATACCTATAATCAATACAAAGACTGCAACAAAAAAAGAAATCCAGCCAATCGCATTACTGTTTGTTATTTCAATAACGCTTTCTACCAACAGATAAAAACCAGCTGCAGCAACAATAAAACTAAGCACAGTAACAGGAGGAAAATTCAATGCAAACCACTTAGGTCCAACATTTAACCTATTTAGAATTGGCAAAAAACCTAAAGCAGCAACAATTGCTCCAATTAAAAAACTAAGCCAATCTTTTGGAGTAATCATTTAATACACACCTCTTTTTTGTTTGCAAAAAAGAGACCAGGCAAAACTTGTTTTGCCGCTGCCTCTTTTTTGAAATCTTATAAGTATAATTGCATTATATCTGCATTAATTTCCCGTAAAGAAGTTCTTATAATTACTAATATCTTCTCTACAGCATCTTCATCTTCTTTTACCATCATCATAGGGACTTGATGTGTTTTCATCCATTCATCTTCTTCTTTAATATCTCCCACTAATACACCAATAACCCTATCTAGCAACAAAGCTGAATTAGCAAATATCTTGGAAATTGCAACTATTGCTTTTTTACAAGCTTTAACAAATTCTTTTGTATCTTCAATTAACAATTTTTTTTCTTTTTTTAGTTTTGTTTTATTAACATGGCCCTCAAGAGCTTCTTTTACTTTTGTTAAACCCTTTAACATTTTTTTAGTTTCTTGTAATTCTTTTTTTACATCTTTAGATTCGTGTCTTAATTTAAAATAATTTAGAAGTCTCCAGTCAAAATAAGTCTTTCTTTTAATAAAAAATGCCATATCCTCTTTTTTAAAACAATGATGATATAACCCATTAATGACACGTCTTGCTTTAATCAATACTTTTTTTACATCTTTTTCTACTTCACTTTCAAGCTCTTCATACTCTTCTTCAAGCACTTTTAACTCTTCTTTTTTCATACGCATAGGCACTCTGCCTTTCTTAATTCCTTTAATCAATGCTTTTTCTTTTTTCTCAGCTTCTCTTATCATTTTTTCAAGAATTTTCATACATACAAAATCATTAGTTAATAATCTATGAGCTGATTCAGCAGCTTCAAAAGCCTTTTTATTTTTTGTTGACATGGTTTCTTTTGCGTCTGCAAGTTTATGCATTCCAACCAATTTTTGCAATTTTTTGTCTTTTTCAACAACATCATGCTCTGATTTTGTAAATTTCCTAGCTTCTCTTCTCATCTCCAAATATCTCATAACTATATTAAATTCACCAGCAGAAGTACTTTTTAATCTTAAACCAATTGCCATATATTACACCTCAGTATCATTTATACATCAAAACTTGTTAATTGTTTATTTAAATTTTGTGTTTATAGCTTATTTTTCATCATTTCCTTTATAAATGGATTACTCACTATAAAGTGACAAAAAAACCAAAACATTTATAAATACATTACTTGTTATTTTTATAATATGGCTAAAGCAGAAGGATCTGGACCTCTTGGAGGAAAAGGGTTTGGTGGAAGTGCAGGAGAAAAACCTAGCGATACTTATTCTGAAAAGTCAGAAAAAGATATGCTAAGCACTAGAGTTCAGAATGATATGTTAGCTGGCTTTGAAGAGTCAAATAATCTTAACAAACAAAGATCTTTATGTATTCTAGGACAGCATCTAGTTGAAGGAGAAATTGGAGCACCTCCTGATTTTTTTTATTCTCAAAAGCGTTTAAGTCTTTTAAGACAATCTGTTAGAAGATCAATTCGTCCTGCTTTCACTAAATATGCGAAAGTAGATCAAAAATGGTATGCATCTAGAACTCTTCAAGAAAGTAATGAAGATGCAATTAAAAAAGAATTACAAGGTATAGTTTGTGATTTAGAAGAAAAATCTCAAAAATTACAAGATGCAGGTGACAAACCAGGAAAAGCTGGTTTTACAAAAGAAGAATATGAGAAGATTAAAAGATATAGGGAATATGTAAATGAACTAAGGATTGCTGATGAACAATTTTCAACAGAACTAGATCAACTTGAGGAAGCATGGAACCAACCAACTGCACAAATTATAACTGATATGGATGAATTAAGAAGTTTGTATAAAGATTATGTATGCCGCATATTACAAAAAGCTGAAGGTATGCAAGGCAATATGGGAGAACAAATTGAAGCAGCAAGACTCAAAGATGAAAATAAAAGATTAGTAGGAATAGTCCACAGAGAAATTGGAGGAATACAAGAAAGCGATATTCAAACTTTTGTTGGCGAATCTTTTTTAAACCATGTATATGAAATAGAACATCTTGATCTTTTAGAGCAACTTGGTAAAGGTCTTGATCTAACTCATGAAGGCCAGAGTATTGACAAACTTTTTGAACAAGATCCTTTAAAAGCACAAGAAATAATTCAAGATCAATTAGACAAATTAGAAATAAAACATAGTAAACTACAAGAGGCAGATAAAGCTTCAAGAGACACAGCATTAAAAGAAAAAGATATGCATGTCTATGGATTGTATGTTGGCCGTAAAAAAGATTTAGATAAAATGCATGCAGAAGGAAAGTTATTAAAAAAAGCATCACCAAGACATCTTGTAACTTTTATGGCAAAATTCAGAAAAGCGCATGGAGAATTTCTATATAATTTACTAAAATCTTTAGGTGAAACTAGTTATTCTCCAGATGTAAGTGACAGAATTGGAGGCATAGTACAAAGAGCAGATCAATATGTTAAATTATTGCCTGAACATAGAAAACTTAAGGACGAATCAGAGGCTAAAGATGCTCAAATAAAACAAAAAGAT